>JAKAOD010000405.1 GCA_021823365.1 Actinomycetes bacterium
TACCAGGAGATCATCCTCGACCACTACCGCGCGCCGCGCAACCGCGGCGAGCTCCCGACCCCGCCGGCACACCGCGTCGAGGGCTTCAACCCCCTCTGCGGCGACGAGGTCGTCCTCTACCTCCAGGTCGCCGGCGGGGTGATCGCCGACGTGCGCATCGGCGGCCAGGGCTGCTCGATCAGCCAGTCGTCGGCGTCGATGATGTCGGCCGCGGTCAAGGGGAAGCGGGTCGAGGAGGCGCGGGCGCTCGTGCGGTCGTTCAAGGCGATGATGTCGATCCACGAGCAGCACCTCGACGCCGGTGGCGCGGTCGCAGACGCCAACGGCGCGCACGCCGAGGGCGAGCAGGCGCCCGAGCCCGTCGACCCCGAGGCGCTCGGCGAGCTCGCCGCTCTCCAGGGCGTCGTGAAGTTCCCCGTCCGGATCAAGTGCGCCACGCTGTCGTGGAACACCCTCAGCCAGGGTCTCGACGAGCTGGAGGTCGAGGCCGGCTAGGCCTCGACGACGAGGCCCCCGAGGTCGGGCTCGAGCTCGAGGGCTCTCCCGAGGACGCCGGTGCGCCTCAACGCCGCCTCGCCGGCCTCGCGGACCTTGGCCGCCTCGCCCCCGCTCCGGCAGACGGCGAGCAGGCTGGGCCCTGCGCCTGACCAGCACGCGATCGCGGCGCCGGCCTCCTCCAAGGCCGCGAGCAGCTCCGGCGCCTCGGGAAACAGCGCGGCGCGCGGCGCCTGGTGGAGCCGGTCCTCGCCCGCGGCGCGCTCGAGCAGTGAGGCGTCGGCGAGTCCGGCGAGGAGCAGTGCCAGCCGGCCGAGGTTGGCGACCGCGTCGGCGAATGGCACGGACGCCGGCAGCACGGCGCGCGCCGCCGAGGTCGCGAGGCGCCGATCGGGGACAAGGAGGACGAAGCGCAGCGCAGGGTCGAGCGGCAGCCGCCGGACGACGGGCGTGCCCCCGACCATCGGCGCGGCGACGAGGCCGCCGAGGGCCGAGGCTGCCGCGTTCTCCCCGTGGCCGTCGCAGCGCGCCGCGACCGCGAGCGGGTCCGCCGCGCCGGCCGCTGCCGCGGCCGCCAGGGCGAGGGCTGCCGACGAGCCGATCCCCCGCCCGACGGGGATCGAGGAGCGGACGGCGACGGCGATGTGGTCGTGGCCCCGCACCTCGGCGGCCACACGGGCCGCGAGATGGCTCGAGTCCTGGGGGAGATCCGCCCCCTCGCCCTCGGTGCGCACCGAGAGCCGCGGGGCGTCGGTCACCTCGACCTCGACGTGGAGGGCGAGGGCGAGGCCGAGGACGTCGAAGCCGGGCCCGAGGTTCGAGGTCGAGCCGGGCGCTCGTGCCCGCACGGGCGCTCAGCCCGATGCGGCGGCGCGCCCGGCCGCCTGCATGAAGCCTGCAGGGGCCGACGGGATCGGCACGCCTGCAACGACGGGGATCGACAGGTCGAGGCCGCCGCTCGAGCGGACAAGGAGCGTGGCGATCCTCGCGCCCGGTCCGGCGCCCACCGGGATCCCCGCCTCGCTCTCGACGAGGCGGGTCGTGACGACCGTGCCCGGCCAGGTGACGAGCGCGCTCGGCATCGACGGAGCGACGAGGGGCACCGGGTGCCGGCTCCAGGCGAGCAACGCCTCGCCGACCCGGCCGTGCGCCGAGCCGATCTGCACGCGACGGAGCGCGCCCGACGTCCTTGCGAGCAGCGCCTCGTCGGCGCGCGCGGCGCCGTAGAGGCCGTCGGGTTGGCCGAGGGCAACCGTGACGACGAGGACGCTCCGGCCACCCACGTCGCGGTACGCCGCGGTGACGAGGCAGCCCTGCGCCGCCCCCGTGAAGCCCGACTTCACCCCGACGATCCCGTCCACGCCGAGGGCGGGGTTGTAGTTCCAGATCGTCCCGGCCACCGGGAAGGCGCGGCTCGGGTAGGCGACGATGCGGCGGGCGACGGGGTAGGACATGAGCTTCGTCGCGAGCTCTGCCTGGTCCGCCGCCGTGCTCCGCGACCGGGGGTCGACCCCGCTGGCGTCGGCGTAGTGGGTGTGGTCGAGCCCGAGGGCGCGTGCCTCCGCGTTCATCTTCTTGACGAAGGCCTTCTCGCTGCCGGCGTCCCAGGCGGCGAGCACGGTCGCGATGTTGTCCCCGGAGGGGATGAGGAGAGCCTCGAGGAGCTGGTACTCGCTCAGCACCTCGCCGGCGCGCACCGGGACCGTCGAGTCGCCGATGGAGGAGTCCCTCGCCCACATGGCGACGTCGGCGCGCGTCATCCGCACCCTCGGGCCGGCGCGCCCGAGCGCGAGCGGGTGGTCCTCCAGCACGAGAAGCGCGGTCATCATCTTCGTGACGCTGGCGATCGGCACCTCGCGCTCGCGGGGCGAGCGGGCGACGAGGCCGGACCCGAGCACGGCGACGGCCCCCTGACCGTTGTGGGGCCAGGGCAGAGGGGCCTCCCGCGGCCCGCCGGCGACCGTCCTTCCGGCGACGAGAGGGACGAGTCTCGGCGGGGGAAGGAGCTCCCGGGGCGAGGCCGCGGACGCCGGCAGTCGCGGCGACGCCCCCCCGCCGAAGATCGCGTAGCCACCGAGCCCGAGGAGGGCGAGCGCCGAGGCGAGCACGAGACGCCGGCGACGGAACTGTGCCCTGCGGCGCTGGAGGAGGGCCTCTTGGCGGAGCAGGGCCTCCCGGCTGCGAAGCCCTTCGGCGCGGGCGAGCGGCACGGGTCGCGGCGCGGCCGATCGCGGCGCGGCCGACACCTCGCGCCCCGGCCCGGGCGCGCTCAGCCGGCCTCGTCGAGCTCGTCGGGCGTCATGAGGACCGCCCGCGCCTTCGAGCCCTCCGAGGGCCCCACGACGCCACGTCGCTCGAGGAGATCCATCAGCCGTCCGGCGCGCGCGAACCCGACTCTGAGCTTGCGCTGCAGCATCGAGGTCGAGCCTAGCTGCGAGCGCACGACCAGCTCCATGGCCTGGTGGAGGAGGTCGTCGTCGTCGTCACCGCCACCGGCGCCGCGCTCGGCCGGCTCGTCCTCGCCGACGACCCCCTCGAGGTAGACCGGGGCGGACAGCCGCCGCCAGTGGGCGACGACCGAGCGCACCTCGTCCTCGCTGACCCAAGGTCCCTGGATGCGCCGCGGGACGCTCGAGGAGGCCGTGAGGAGGAGGAGGTCGCCGCGGCCGACGAGACGCTCCGCTCCCGGCTGGTCGAGGATGACCCGCGAGTCGGCGATCGAAGAGACGGAGAATGCGAGCCGCGACGGAATGTTCGCCTTGATGAGCCCCGTGATGACGTCGACCGACGGGCGTTGCGTCGCGATCACGAGGTGGATGCCGACCGCCCGCGCCATCTGGGCGATCCGGCAGATCGACTCCTCGACGTCGCGCGCCGCGACCATCATCAGGTCGTTGAGCTCGTCGATGACGACGACGACGTAGGGCA
>JAKAOD010000013.1 GCA_021823365.1 Actinomycetes bacterium
GGGGTCGACCGAAGAGGAGCAGTTCTGACACGTGCCGCGCCGTCGAAGCGACGAGATTGCCGAGCGGCTCGCCGCCCCGCCCGGCGTGGAGCATCAGCGCGCTCGCCTGGTCCGAGGGCTCGGTAGCAGTCCCTGGGCCACCGAACCGACGAGCACGAGGACGGCGGCGAGCACGGCGAGCACGGCGAGCTTGGCGAGCTTGGCGAGCTTGGCGAGCTTGGCGAGCACGGCGAGCTTGGCGAGCACGGCGAGCTTGGCGAGCACCGGGCGGCGCGCCCGGGCCCAACAGCCTACGTTGGGCTGATGCGCACAGGAGTCCTCAGCACCGCCAGGATCGTCGAGACCGCCCTTCTCCGGCCGGCACGAACCGTGCCGGACATCGAGGTTGCGGCGATCGCCTCCCGGGACCGCGACCGCGCCGAGGCCTACGCCGCCGAGCACGGGATCTCGAAGGTCCATGCGACCTACGAGGAGCTCGTCGCCGACGACACCCTCGACGCCGTCTACGTCCCGCTCCCTGCGAGCCTGCACGCGCGCTGGTCGATCGCGGCACTGGAGGCGGGGCGCGACGTGCTCTGCGAGAAGCCCTTCGCCGCCAATGCGAGCGAGGCGCGCGCCATGGTCGCATGTGCCGAGCGGACCGGCCGGCTGCTCGTCGAGGCCTTCCACTGGCGCTACCACCCTGTCGCCGAGCGCATGATCGAGCTCGGCAGGCGGATCGGCCGGCTGGTCAGCGCCGAGGCCCGGTTCCACGCGATGATCCCGGAGGACGACATCCGCTTCCGGCTCGAGCTCGCCGGGGGCGGCTTCATGGACCTCGGCTGCTACCCGGTCCACCAGCTGCGCACCGTGACCGGCGAGGAGCCCGTCGTGGAGGCGGCGAGCGCCACGGTCGGTCCGCCCGGGATCGACCGCACGATGGAGGTGGGCCTCGCCTTTCCCTCCGGTCTCCGGGCAAGGGTGAGCTCCTCGATGGTCGACCCCGCCGCGCCGGGAGTCGAGGGGATCTCCTTCCGCCTCACCGGCGAGGAGGGGGAGCTCGAGGTCGACAACCCCATGGCCCCGCAGTACGGGCACCGCATCCGAGCACGCCTGGCGGACGGGACCGAGGTCGACGAGTCGATCGAGTCGGCCACCACCTACGAGCACCAGCTGCATGCGTTCCTGCGCTACGTCGCGCGCGAGGAGGCGCCGCTCACCGGGGGCGCCGACGCCGTCGCCAACATGGCGGTGCTCGACGCCGTCTACGAAGCGGCCGGGCTCGGCGCACGCGGGGCGTAGCCAGGGGCGAGACTTGGCTCGGCCGAGCCGGTGCGGCAGCGCCGTCGGTCCGGCCGAACGAGAAGGCAAGGAGGCGCAATGGCCCAGATCCTGATCCTGACGGGCGACGCGGGCGAGTCCCTCGAGGTCCTCTACCCCTACCAGCGGCTGCAGGAGGAGGGCTACGTCGTCCACGTGGCCGCGCCCTCGAAGAAGAGGCTCCAACTCGTCGTCCATGACTTCGTCGAGGGCTTCGACACCTACACCGAGAAGCTCGGCTACACCTGGCCGGCGGACCTCGCCTTCGCCGACGTCGACCCGGCGCTGTACGTCGCCGTCGTCATCCCCGGCGGTCGCGCACCCGAGTACATCCGCAACGATCCGCACTTCCAGCGCATCGTCAAGCACTTCTTCGCAGCCGGCGCGCCCGTGGCGCAGCTGTGCCACGCGCCGCTCGCGCTCGCGACGGCGGGCGTGCTCCAGGGCCGCACGACAGCCGCCTACCCGGCGCTCGAGCCGGACGTGCGCGCCGCGGGCGCGACCTTCGTCGACTCCGACGCCGTCGTCGACGGCACCATGGTCTCGGCGCGCGCCTGGCCGGACCATCCCTCCTGGATGCGGGAGTTCGTCAAGGTCCTTCGCGCCACGGCACCAGCCAGCTGACGGCAGGCCGGCGACCCGAGCGCTTCCGCCGGAGGTCCCAAGCGCCGCCCCGAACGCCCGGCGGGCTCACGCCGGCGTGCAGGCCACCTGGTGGAGGTGCCAGACGATCTCGTCGCGACCGAGGCTCATCTTTCGACATCGCTCGCCCCGTCAGTACACGTTGTGCATGAGGCGTCGAACCTCCCCGAGAGTGCTGTCGGCCACCGCTCGGGCTCGTTCCGTGCCTCCGGCGAGGACCTGGCGTAGGTAGCTCGGCTCCTTGACGAGCTCACTTCGCGCTCGGCGGATGGACCTGAGCCGTTCGTTCACGGCTTCGACGACGAGTCGTTTCAGGACGGTGGCGCCGCCGTCGCCCACCTCTTCGGCTATCGACTCCGGCTCCTCGTCACGGCACAGCGCCGCAAGCAGCAGAAGGTTGGATACCTCAGGGCGCCGATCCGGCTCGTAGGTGATCCGCCTCTCGGAGTCGGTCTTCGCCCTCCGGACAAGGCGCGCGGTCTCGTCCTCGCTTGCGGCGAGCGCGATGGCGTTGCCCCGGCTCTTGCTCATCTTCGTGCCGTCGATCCCGAGCAGGAGCGGTGCCGCGCCGATGAGGGCCTCGGGCTGAGGAAAGAATGGCTGCTCAGGTGCGTAACGTTCGTTGAACCTGCGGGCGATGGTGCGGGCGAGCTCCAGGTGGGCGAGCTGGTCCTGACCAACCGGAACGAGGTTCGCATGGCAGAACAGGATGTCGGCTGCCTGGTGCACCGGGTAGGTGAACATCAAGGCACTCATCGACGCGGCACCGCTGGCTGCGAACTCCTCCTTGACCGTCGGGTTCCGCCGCAGCTCGGCGACGCTCACCAGGCTGAGAAACGGCAGGAGCAGCAGGTTGAGGCTCTCGATCTGGCTATGGGCGAACACCGTAGAGCGGGTCGGATCGATGCCGACGGCGAGGTAGTCGGCGACCTGGCGAAGCACGTCGCTCGGCAGGCTGTCCGGTGCGTCTCGATCGGTGACCGTCTGGTAGTCGGCAATGAGGACGAGCACCTCGACGCCGAGGTCCTGCAGCCTGACCCGGTTCTCGAGCGTGCCGAACAGGTGGCCCAGGTGGAGCGGCCCGGTCGGCCGGTCGCCGGTGAGGACGCGGAATGCGCCCGGCGACTCTGCCACGGCGCGCTGAAGCTCGACGCTGCGCTTGGCCACGGCGAGGTGGGACGCCGTGATCGTTGGGCTGGACATGGACAGTGCCTCCTGGAACTCGAGCCTCCAGGCGGCACGTCCCCCGACGCGACACGGACCGCCCGGAGGCGGCCCGTCGCACAGCAAGCAGTCGGCCGCCTACAGCGGCGACCACCAGCAGGTGCGGATGACGCGATGCATCGGGCGGAGCGTATCACCGCGATCACCGCATGCAGCGAGCTCGGCGGCCGTGACGCTCGGCGCACGACGTGCGGTCAGCGGCTCGCTTGCGCCGGCCAAGCGACGACCGGTCCGGCGCCGCGCACGAGGACATCCGCCCCCACGGGGGCCGGCACCCGGCCGATGAGTCGTGCCCGCACGACGAGGCGTGCCTCGCCGGCGACGCCCTCGATCGTGAGCATCGCGTCGTGGCCGTAGTAGTACGACTCGGCGACCCTGCCGCGGAAGGCGCCGGGCGCGCCGGGACCGACGCCGGAGCCGCGCGGGCCGGAGCCGCGCGGGCCGGCGCCGCGCGGGCCGGCGCCGACCTCGGTGACCTCCACGTGCTCGGGCCGGAGCAGCGCGACCACGCTCGTGCCCTCGCCGAGCGACGGCTGGCCCGAGGCGAGCTCGATGGCGCCGAGGGCGGTCGCGACCCGGCCGTTGCGCACGGTCCCGGGAAGGAGGTTGGCGTCGCCCACGAAGGTCGCGAGCTCGGGGTCGGCCGGGCGCATGTAGAGATCCTCGGGGCTTCCCGCCTGGGCGATCCGCCCGCCGCGCAGCACGGCCACCTGGTCGGCGAGCGAGAGCGCCTCGTCCTGGTCGTGCGTGACGAGGACGGCCGTCGCGCCCTGCTCCCTCAGCACCCGCTGGACGTCGGCGCGCACGTCGGCGCGCAGGCCCGCGTCGAGCGAGGAGAACGGCTCGTCGAGAAGGACGAGCCGCGGCCGCCGGGCGAGGGCGCGCGCCAAGGCGACACGCTGCTGCTGGCCGCCGGAGAGCTGGTGGGGGAAGCGCCGCCCCTCGCCGTCCAGACCGACGAGGGCGAGCAGCTCATCCTCACGCCCCCGCCCGCGCGCCGAACGGGCGAGGCCGAAGCCGACGTTCGCCGAGACGCTCAGGTGGGGGAAGAGCGCGGCGTCCTGCGGCACGTAGCCGATCTGGCGGCGCTCGGGCGCGACGAACGTCCCCGGCGCCTCGACGGTCTCTCCGCCCAGCGCGACTCGCCCTGAGCCGGGCCGCTCGAAGCCGGCGAGGATGCGGAGCAGCGTCGTCTTCCCGCTCCCCGACGGCCCGAGGACGGCGGTGAGGGAGCCGTCGGGCACGGTCAGGTCGACGTGCTCGAGCACCCGCCGCGACCCGAACGACTTCGCGAGACCGGAGACTGCGACGCCGGTCATGCGCCGGTCATGCGCCGGTCATGCGCCGGTCATGCGCGGGCCCGAGCGGCCGAGCCCGAGTCATGCCGGCCGCGCACGGCGCGAGGGGAGACGGTCGAACCAGCGGCTGAGCAGATAGGTGGGCACGACGGCGACCGCGAGCATGACGGCGGCGAAGGGCGCCGCGGCGCCGTAGGCGAGCTCGGCCGAATCCGCCCAGAACTGCGTGGCGAGGGTCTGGACGCCGTTCGGCACGAGCAACAAGGTAGCGGCGAGCTCCGTCGTCGCCGTCAGGAACACGAGGAAGAAGCCGGCGAGCAGTCCCGGGAGCACGAGCGGGACGGTCACCCGGACGAGCACGAGGGTCGGCCGCAGGCCGAGCGAGCGGCCGATCTCCTCGAGCCTCGGCGGCACCCGCGCCAACGACGCGCGGACGGCGACGAGCGCGAGCGGGAAGAACATGACCGAATACCCGACGACGAGCAGCGCCGCGCTCTGGTAGGCGAAGCGCGCGTAGCGGACGGAGAAGTACACGAGGGCGAACGCGACGACGAGGCCGGGGATCGCCTGCACGAGCATGCCGGCGCGCTCGAGCGCGAGCGCGAGGCGACTCCGACGCCGCACAGAGAGGATCGCGACAGGCAGGGCGATCACGCTTGCGAGGGCGGCAGCGACGGCGCTGTAGGAGAAGGTGTGCCAGGCCGCCGACGCAAGCGAGGCTGCTCCCGGAAGCGTCGTGCGCTGCTCGGCGACAAGCCAGTAGACGATGGCGCCGACCGGGACTCCGACGCCGAGCGCGACGAGAATGCCCACCGCGGCGAGCAGCGGCAGCTTCGCCCGGCCGAGCCGGGAACGCGCGGTCGAGCGGGGACGGGTCGAGGCGAGGCCCGCACGGCTCCCCTGGCTCCCGCTGCCCGCCGCCCACTCGCCGGCGAGCACGGCGATTCCGAGGACAACGAGCACGAGGGAGAGCGCCGCGCCGGCTGCCGGGTCGAAGCCCACCAGGATCTCTGCGTAGATCTCCGTCGTGAAGGTCTGGAAGCGCAGGATCGAGAAGGCGCCGAACTCGGCCAGGAGGTAGAGCGCGACGAGCAGGCAGCCGCCGAGCAGCGCGACGCGCACCTGGTGGAGGGTGACCCGGAAGAAGGTGCGCCACGGGCCGAGGCCGAGGCTGCGAGCGACCTCTTCCTGCGCGGCGTCGGAGCTCCGCAGGCTCGCCGCGACCGGGAGGTACACGAGCGGGTAGAGGCCGAGCGTGAGGACGATCGACGCGCCGAGGAGGCCGTGCAGCGACGGGAAGAGCGACACCCATCCGGACGCGACGACGAAGTCTGGGATCGCGACGGGAAGCACCACGAGCGCCGCGAGGGCGCGCCGCGCCGGGAGGCGGGTGCGCTCAGTCGCCCATGCGGCCCCCGTGCCGACGACGGCCGACGCGACGGTGACGACGACGGCGAGCTGCACGGTGTTCCAAAGAAGGGTGAGGGTGAGATGCCGCCAGAGCAGTCGCCAGACGTGTGACCAGCCGGAGTTTGCCGACTGGAGGAAGAGGAAGGCGAGCGGCAGCAGCACGAGGGCGACGACGGCGAGCGACGCTCCGACGAGCCACGGGCGCCGCGCCGAGCGGCGGAGCCGTGCGCTCACAGCAGCTGGGCCTCCTGGAGCAGCGCGAGGGCGGCATGGCCGTCGCCGAGCTCGGCGATCGTGAGCGGATCGGGACGCAGCTCGTCGAAGGGACGGATCGGCTGCGCCGTCTTCACCCCGGAGCCGAGCGGGTACTCGTAGCTCTGGGAGTGCGCCAGGATCTCCTCCCCCCTCCTGCTCACGAGGAAGCCGAGCAGCTCCTCCGCCGCCCGGCGGTGGCGGCTCGATCGCAGCACTGCGGCGCCCGAGACGTCGACGACGTACCCGGCGTCGCGGGGCGCGAAGTACGCGAAGGCGGAGCGCATGTGCGAGGCGCCGAGGTCGTAGCGCAGCCGGTACCAGTAGTAGTTGTCGATCACGCCGATGGCGACCTGGCCGCTGTTGACCGCTGCGGTGAGGGTCTCGTTGTCGGGGTAGACGTGACTGCCGGCGTTGCGATCGAGCGCCTCGAGCCAGCGGAGGGCCCTCGCATGCCCGACGGCGCGCTCGACCGCCATCACGACCGGCTGGAAGTCCGTCTCGGTCGGCGCGAGCCCGAGCTTGCCCGCATAGCGGGGGCTCGCGAGGTCGAGGACCGACCTCGGGAGCTGCGAGCGCGAGAGCAGCCTCGTGTTGTAGACGAAGCCGCTGACGCGAGCCGAGACCCCGACCCAGTCCCCGTCCGGGGAGTCGTATCGTCGAGGGACCTCCGCGAGCGTCGAGGTCCACACCTCGGCGAGGAGACCGTGGGACTGAAGATCCTCGAGGACGGGCGAGTTTTCCGAGTAGAAGACGTCCGCCGGCGAAGACCCGCCCTCCTCCACGATCTGGTCGCCCAGCTGGTCCTCGTCGCCGTTGCGGACGAGGACACGGATCCCGGTCTTCTTCTCGAATGCGGCGACGAGCGCGTCGGTCGTCTCCGGGTGCTGACCGTTGTACAGGGTGATCGTCACCCGGCCGGTGCGAGGCGCCGCAGCGGCGACAGCTGCGAGCCCGAGGAGCCCGGCGAGCCCGGCGAGCCCGAGGAGGCTCGCCAAGATCGTGGCGGCCGCGACGCGCACCGTCGCTTTGCGTGTGCCGGCGGGCCGCATGCGATCTACCTGCCAATATACGGTCATCCTCACAGGGTGAGTTAACACTACTTTAGATCAACCGCAAGGCACGGCTCGCCGCTGGGAGCCGCCTGGCTACGCTCCAGGACGGTGCCCGACGGCTTCCACCCACCTTTGGAGGAGTACCTGCGAGCGATCTACGAGCTCGAGGAGGAGGGCGTCGACGTCATCCGGGCCCGGCTCGCCGAGCGCCTTCACCACACCCCGGCGGCGGTGACCGAGATGGTCCGGCGGCTCGTCGCCGATGGCGACCTCCAGGTGGACGGCCGGGCGATCCACATGACGGTCGAGGGGAAGCAGCGCGCCCGCAGCGTCGTGCGCCGGCACCGCCTAGCCGAGCGGCTGCTCACCGACGTCATCGGCCTGCCGTGGTCGCGGGCCCACGTCGAGGCCGGGCGCTGGGAGCACGTCATCTCCGACGAGGTCGAGCAGCGTCTCGTCGCGCTCCTCGACAACCCGGCGACCTGCCCCCACGGCAACCCGATCCCCGGCTCGGATGCGGAGCGGCGCCCGCTCCGCTCGCTCGCCACGGCCGGCCCCGGCGAGCGCGTCGTGCTCCAGCGAGTCTCCGAGACCGTGGAGGAGGACCTCGACACGCTCCTCTACCTCGACGCCCACGGGTTCAGGCCGGGAGCCGCGGCGACGGTCACGGGCCGCGCCCCGGACGGGACGCTCACCCTCGAGGTCGAAGGCGGTGGCGGGGTCGACAGCGGGGGCGAGACGGAGCGCGGCACGATCGCGGTAGGTGCCGCGCTCGCAGCGCAGCTCGACATCGCCGCCGGCTGAGCCGGAGCCGGAGCCGGGGCCGGGAACGAGCTGCCGCCGGCTGCGCCGGCTCAGCCCCGGGCGAGCGCCCGGTCCATCGCCCTCAGCTCACCGCTCGGCACGGCGAGCGGGCCGCCGAGCACCTGGATCGACGACGTCACGCCGCCGCCCAGGCCCTTGGGCGACGCGCCAGCCGCCCTGAGCGCGCCGAGGGTGTACGCACCGGGGCCCGTGCCCGGTCCCTGCGTCAGCAGCAGCGACTCCTGCTGCCTGGCCGAGAGGGCGCCCGAGCCCAGCGCGTCGCTCCAGTACCGCCCCTGTGCGACGAGCAGCGCCGTCTCCGGCCAGCCAAGCTGGGTGGCCTCGAAAGCGGCCACGTCGGCCGCCGTCTGCTGCACGTCCTTTCCGGCGATGCGGAGCACGGAGATCGGGTCCCCGCCGACGTCGAGGGCCTCGATCCGATCGACGACGGCCGAGCTCAGGATGTGGGGACCCCCGAGCGCGATCACCTGGTTGACCCCGAGCTTCGCCAGAGCGAACCTCGCCTGGGCGCCGAGGAACGCCCCGGGCGTGAGGATCACCGGGAGCTTGTACCGGTAGGCGAGGCCGGCGGCGATGGCCGCATCCGCCCAGTCGGTGTCGCCGACGACGATCGCCGTCGTCGTGGCGGCACCTGGCGGGCGCGAAGACTCGTTGCCGCTGGTCTGGTTGTACCTCGCCTCGCTCGCGTAGGCGCCGGCGATCCGAGGCAGGGCTCCCGCGCCGTTGCCGGTGATGTACTCGTCGATCTTCGCCGCGGTCTCCTCGGCATTCTGGCCGTAGATCCCGGTGTAGACCGTGAGGTCTCGACCGGTCCTCGCCATGCCGCCACAGCGATAGGCCGGCGTCGACTTCAACGCGTCGATGACCGCCTGGCTCACGGCAAGCGGCCCCCCGACGACGTAGACCCGCTGGACCCCGCCCTGCCTGAGGGCGGCACGCGTGGTCGGCGAGAGGCTGCCCGGGGAGGTGAGCAGCACGCCGGTGCCGAGCTGCGCCTCGAGGTAAGCCGCCGAGAGGGCGTCGTAGGGGTCGGCGTCCGTCGCGAGCACCGCGGCGCCCCCGTCGGAGCACGTCGCGCGGGTCCCGGACGTGCTCACGAGGGCGGCCTCGAACTCGGCGGCGGCCGTGGCAGCCGGCGTCGCGCCGTAGATGGCGCCGCCCGACGAGGCCCCGACCCTGTAGATCACGCCACGCCCGAGGACGCTCGCCGAGCTGCCGGCGCCGGCCTCACAGCCGGCGCGGCCGGGCGACCTGGCCACCGTCGCCGTGACCCGTCCGCCCGAGGCGCCGATGCCGTCGACGTGGACGCCGCTCACGACGAAGACGGGACGCGCCCCGACCGAGCTCCCGCTGACCTCGAAGCTGAGGACGTTGCCCTGGTCCTTCGAGCTGTTGGGGTCACCCGGCGACGCGCCGAGCGCGACGTTGCCCGCCGTCACGACCGGGATGGCGCCGTTCCCGGTCGTCGCGGCGCCGTTCGACTGGCTCACCGCCGGGACGCCGTTCACGACGTCGAAGTTGTCGCCCCGCGGCAGCCTCAGGCAGACGTAGTCGTCGGCGATCGCCGCGGCGCTCGACGGCGCGATCGTGACGTCGCCGACGGCGACGTCGTCCCTTGTCGCCGGGACGACGGCGAGCGGCTGCGTCGCGCTCAGCGAGGCGGTCGGCGTCTGCGCAGAGGCTCCTGCCTCCATCGCGGCCGCCGCCGCGATGCCGACCGAGCTGGCGAGCGCCGCGGCGCCGAAGCGGCTCAGGGTCGCGGAGCCGTAGCGGTCGCGAAGGGCCTGGTAACGGTCTCGCACGGGCCGGTAGCGGTCCAGCAGGGACCGGTAGCGCTCGCCGAGCGCGCCGCGCCAGGCGGCGAGCGCCCAGTGGACGCGCCGGACTGCCAGCTTCACCGCCGTCAGCGCCTCGCCCGGTCGCATACGCCTTCCTCCGTCCGTCTCTCGAAGAGGCGCCGCCCATGGCGGGCAAGCCGCCGGGCGCCTCTCGGTCGATCTGGCACCCCCGAAAGGGCCGCATGTCGATGAAGCGCCTGCCGGTCCGGGACCTCACAGGACCCGTGGGACGAGGGGCCCCGGCGGGGCGATCCCCTCGCGCGGACCTGCACGGCCGGGTGGCCAGGCTGGCCTGGCTTCCCCCAAGTTAGCGCGCCCCCTGTCAGACGGGAACGCGCCTGCCGCCAGTGCACACGTGTGCCCAACGCCCTTCTTGGCGCGCCGAGCTCGGCACGGACACCGCCTGCACGGTTGCCAGGCAGCACGCCGCCCTCGGCGACTGCTCGCTGACCTGTGACGACGGCGCCGGTCACCGGTCCGTGCGGCCCTGCTGGCGCCAGGCGGCGCGCGAGGAGTGCCCGCTCCGCCACTCCAGGTGAATATTGGATTAGGGGTTGGTGAAGATCGCGAGACGAGGCGGGCACCTGGCGCCGAGGCCGGGAACCCGCCTGTTGGCACGGTGGCCGGATAGGTTGGCGACGTGGGCGAGCTCCACGATCTCAGCGCGCTCGAGCAGGCGGCGGCGGTCCGTCGGCGGGAGATCCGTCCGATCGAGCTCGTCGAGCACTACCTCGGGCGCGTCGAGCGCCTCGACGCCGGGCTCGGCGCCTTCGTGACCGTGACGGCGGATCGCGCCCTCGATGCCGCCCGCCGGGCCGAGGCGCGCGCCACCGGGAGCACCGCGAGCCGCGAGGGCGCCTCGGGCTCGGGGGGCGAGCTTCCGGCGCTTCTCGGCGTGCCGACTGCGATCAAGGACCTCAACCTCACCGCAGGGGTGAGGACGACCTTCGGGAGCGCCGTGACGAGGGAGTTCGTCTCGCCGGTGGACGACCACGTCGTCACCCTGCTCGCCTCGGCCGGCCTCGTCAGCCTGGGCAAGACCAACACGCCGGAGTTCGGGCTTTCCTGCTACACCGAGCCGGACGTCGCGCCGCCGGCACGCACGCCGCACGACCCTGCACGTTCCGCCGGTGGATCGAGCGGCGGCGCCGGCGCAGCGGTGGCCGCGGGCCTCGTCCCCGTCGCGCAGGGGAGCGACGGCGCCGGCTCGGTCCGGATCCCCGCGAGCGTCTGCGGCCTCGTCGGGTTGAAGACCTCACGCGGGCGCGTGAGCGGTGGCCCCATCGCGGCAGACCCCATCGGGCTCGGCGTGAACGGCGTCCTCGCCCGGAACGTGCGCGACGCCGCCGCGCTGCTCGACGCGATGGCGGTACCGATGCCCGGCGATCCCTGGTGGGCGCCGCCGCTCGGGGCGAACCAGACGTTCCTCGGCGCCGTCGACCGGCCCGGCACCGGGCTCCGCATCGGCAGGTACACGAAGTCGGCTGTCGAGGGCGCCGAGCTCGATCCGGCCTGCCTGGACGCCTTCGAGCGGGCGAGCGCGCTCCTCGAGCAGCTCGGCCACCACGTCGAGGACTGCGCACCGCCGTTCGGTCCCGACATCGTGGCGCGCTTCGAGGTCCTCTGGGCCGTCGCTGCCGCGGCCCTGCCGGTGCCGCCGTCCCTGGAGGCGGAGCTCAGGCCGCTCACCCGGTGGCTGCGCGAGCGCGGCCGGAAGGTCGGCGGCGCCGAGCTGCTGGCGGCGGCCGTCGCGGCGCAGCAGGCGGCGCGGCGGGCCGTGGAGGCAACGGCGGGCTACGACGCCGTCCTCACGCCCACCCTCGCCCAACCGCCCTTCCCCGTCGGCGCGCTCCGCAACGACGCCGACCCGGCCGCGGACTTCGCCGCCCAGGAGCGGTTCACCCCTTACACCGCCGCCTACAACCTCACCGGGCAGCCGGCGATCTCGCTCCCGCTCCACTGGACTCCCGAGGGCCTGCCGATCGGTGTGCAGCTCGCCGGCCGGCCGGCCGGCGAGGCTGCGCTGCTCGCCCTGGCCGCGCAGCTGGAGCAGGCATGCCCGTGGAAGGGCCACCTCCCGGACTGCTGGTAGGAGCACCGGCCGGGTGGCGGGTCTGCCGCCGGGTGGCGGGTCTGCCGCCGGGTGGCGGGTCTGCCGCCGGGTGGCGGGTCTGCCGCCGGGTGGCGGGTCTGCCGCCGGGTGGCGGGTCTGCCGGCTGACCTGCACTCGATACGTCGACCGCTCAGCAGCAGGCAGGTGGCGGTGCGACGAACTCGGCGACCTCGGCAAGGACGCGGTCGAGGGCGCCCCGGTCGACGACCAGCTGCTGACGTCCGTCGCGCCGCTCGGTGCGCACGAGGCCGCTCTCCTTCAACACCTTCAAGTGGTTGCTCACCGTGGGCTGGCTCACGGTGAGCTCAGCGGAGAGCTCCCCGACCCGGCGCCCGCCGCCGGCCAGCAGGCGGAGGAGCGCGAGCCGGGTGGGGTCGGCGACGGCACGCACCTGGCGGCCGAGGAGCGCGGCGCGCTCACGTTCTGCCACGGCCAGGCCCGGCGGCGCGAAGCTCACGAACAGGACATCGGTCACGTCGACGACCGAGAGCTTGGCGGCAAAGCGTGAGATCGCGAGCAAGCCCGGCGTCGTCGCGACCATCGCGCGTCCGGGACCCTCCCGCAACTGATCGAAGTGGAACAGGTTGCAATCCGGCGGCAGCAGATCCAGCCACGGGGTGCCTGCCGCCAAGAGCCCGTCGAGACGGGCGCTCGCGGCCGCCTGGGCGGGCAGCTCGTCTCGCCAGGTGCCGTCAAGCGGCGACCAGACGTCCTCCAGCAACTGCGCGTAACGGTTGCCCAGGGCGCGATCCCGGCGCAGGTGCGCGAGACGCACGAGCAGCCGCGCCCGGTTGGACGGCGACTCGGACCCGAGCCGCAGGTCGGCGGGCACGCTCCCGGCGGCGCCGCGAACCGCGTCGAGGAAGGCCGGAAGCGGAGGTTCGCCTGCGAGCACGCCGCCGAAGTGGGCGAGCACGACGAGCTCGTCGTAGTGCGCGCTGCCGTCGTCCCAGAAGCTGGCGACCCGCTCACACAAGGCGGGATCGGCGACGTAGAGCTCGGCGAGCTCGGGGTGGCGCTCGCGCGCCTGCGCCTCTGTCGCGGCGAGCAGCGCCCAGTACACCTCGCTCGCGAGGGAGAGGACCACCTTGGAGGGCGAGGGCTCGCCTTCGGGTCGGGAACCGTCGTCCAGGTCGACTGCCATAGTCGAACTACTATATTCACGAATAGCTTGACATGCAACTCTGCCTTCCGTACCGTACATCGCAGGAGGTGGGTGCGGTGGCTTCCTCACAGCTCGAACGACTCGCTGCCATGAAGCAGCGGGAGCTTGAGCAGGCGGCCGCCCGCTGGCGCGGGTCGCGCCGGGGCGGGTCGCGCCGGGGCGGGTCGCGCCGGGGCGGGGCTGAGACCGCCGCGCAGTCAGCAACCGCTCGTCGACAGGCTGGTCCCGCCCGACGCAACGCCCGTGGCTGGCGCGTGCGTGCCGGTGAGGCCCTTGCGCTCGCCGGTGCCCGACTGGCCGGAATCGACGGCCGAGCCCTCGTCGAGGGCTGGCGGAGGGCCGGGTAGCGAAGACGTCAGAGCGGTCGCCAGCCGCAGCAAGGCAATGGCAGCGCGAGCGCCGGCATCTCGCGTGACGCTTCAACGAGGCGAGCGAGAACCGCCCACGCCCGCGAGCGCTCGGGCGGGCAGAACGCGCCGGTGGCGAACGCCGGACCGGTGGCAGACGCCGGACGTGATGCGCCGAGCCCAGCGCCTCACGCTGCCTGGCCGTCCCCCCCGGCTCTGTCGCCTGCAAGGAGCCGACCGCTCCCGGCAAGCGGCGGCGTGCTCGGAAGCCGCCGGGCGAGCGCGGCACCCGCCACTGCTGCAGCGAAGCAAGACCCCGCGCCGACGACGAGGCCGACGCGAGGGTCGGACTCGGCGATGACCCACCCGATGACGGGACCACCGATCGGCGTCGTGCCCTGGAACGCAAGCTGCCACAGCGCGATGGCGCGCCCGCGCATCGTCGGCACCGAGCTCAGCTGGATGGTCGAGTTGCCCGTGGCGACGAACGACACGCTCGCGTAGCCCACGAAGGCCATCCCGACGTAGGAGAGCGCGAGCAGTGGCGAGAGCGCCGTGAGGAGGATCGCCAGCCCGAAGCCCCCGGAAGCGACGAGCATCGGCCGGATCCCCGTCCGGCCGCGGCTTGCCGTGACGAGCCCGCCGAGGACGGCGCCCACCCCCATCGCGCCGGTCAGGAACCCGTAGGCCTCCGAGCCACCGTGAAAGGTGCGCTCGGCGAAGACCGGCAGGCTCACCTGGAACTCGTAGGCGAGCATGCCGACGAGGCCCATCATGACGAGCGGCACTGCTATCTCCCGGTTTCGCGCGGCGTAGACGAGGCCCTCGCGCAGCTGGCCCCTCTCCCTCGGGACAGGGACGCTCGGCCTCAGCGTCGAGCGGTCCATGACGAGGAGCGAGGTCACGACGGCGACAAAGCTCGCGGCGTTGAGCAGGAAGCAGACCCCGTCACCGACCGTCGCGATCAGCACGCCGGCGAGCGCCGGACCGACGGCACGGGCGGCGTTCGAGGTGACGGAGTTCAGCGTCACGGCGTTTCTCAGCTCGTCCCGCCCGACCATCTCGCGGATGAAGGCCTGGCGCGACGGGGTCTCGAAGGTGTTGTTCAGCCCGAGGACGGCCGCGAGCACGCAAACCTCCCAGAACCGGACGACTCCGAGGACGGTGAGCAGGCCGAGCGCCAGCGCCTGCACGCCCATCAAGCTCTGGAGCGCGACCATCAGCCGGCGCTTGTCCACCCGGTCGGCGATCACCCCGCCGTAGGGGGCGAGGAGGAGCACCGGAAGGGTCTGGATGGCGACGACCAGCCCGAGGTCCGTGCTCGAGTGCGTGAGCGTGAGCACGAGCCATGCCTGGGCAGTCGTCTGCATCCAGGTGCCGGCCAGGGAGACCGACTGGCCGGTGAAGTAGAGCCGGTAGTTGGCGACCTTCAGCGAGGAGAACGTCCTGCGGCGAAACCGGTGCCACCAGGTCCTCACGAGCGCCGGCCCTTCAGCCGCTCGGCAAGCATCTCGATGACCGAGAGGCCGGACCTGAGCTCGGCGAGCTCGCCAGGCGACAGCTCGGCGAGCAGCGCGCTCACGGCGTCGCTCCGCTCGGTGCGGATGCGCTCGTGGAGCCGCCTGCCGGCCGCGGTGGCGACGACGTTCGCCGAGCGGCGGTCGCTCGGGTCCTGGTGCCTGGCGATGAGGCCCTGGCGCTCGAGGCGCCCGATCACCCGAGAGAGCATCGTCGGGTTCATGCCTTCGGACCGGGCGATCTCCGAGATGCCGACCGGCCCGCGCCGCGCCGTCGTCGCGAGAACGGTGGTCTCGGTCGAGGTCAGCGCCGCGCCGGCCCTCGTGCGCTCGAGGCGCCGCGAGAGACGGAACACCGCCATCCGCAGCCGGACCGCGAGGTCGTCGTCCGCCGGGTCGCTGCTCGTCACGATCCCGCCCGCCCCGCCGGTCGTCCTCGCCGCCGCAGCTTCCGCCATCGCACCCTCACGAATCAATTTGCTTGCCGAACAGCAACTACTTTAGCGCGGCGTGCTCGGCGTGCTCGGCGTGCACGCTGCGGGCGATGGGCGCAGGAAGCGCGCTGCGGGCGGTGCGGGCGGTGCGGGCGGTGCGGTCGCTGTGGTCGCTGTGGTCGGTACGGTCGCTGTGGTCGGTGCGGTCGGGGGAGACGGTTGGCTGCAGCGCCGAGGTGGAGGGGGGCTCTCTCCCCTCGCGCCGATGGCTCTTGCGCTCGAGGTCCGCGCGCGTGCGCGTCACGCGTCGGGCCGACGGTCGGCACAGCGGTGAGGTTCGGCGATCGGGCCAGCCTGAGCTCGTGTTGAGAAACCGCCTTCACGCCCAGTTGTAGGGCGTCACGTCTCCGCCAGCGTCCCGGGCCAGGCGCCGGGCCATGAGCCCGACCATCGCCCATTGGACCATCGCCTCGGAGTGCGCGATCGTC
>JAKAOD010000014.1 GCA_021823365.1 Actinomycetes bacterium
CGCGAAGCTCCGGAAGCCGTGCCCGCAGCGCTTGATCTTCTTCACGAGCAGGTTCATTGCCTCGGTCGGCCCGTTCGAGGCGCCGCTCGCATGGTGGGCAAGGATCTCGGTCCGCCGACGCGCGAGCGTGTGGCCGAGCGAGATGATCTCGCCGACCTCGTTCGCGCGACAGCCCGCGATCACGCGATCGAGGAGGGCTGCAGCCTCTATCGGATCGTCGGTCAGGTAGACGTCGCGGACGTGTTTCTTCGCGAGCCAGGCACCGAGCACCTCGTCGTGCGGGTCGCCGAGGCGGGGCCCGAGCACCATCCGGTCCTGGTCGCGACGGTTCATGCTCCGCGCCCGTGAGAGCACACGTCGGATCCGGTAGCGCGGGTCGTCCTTTCGGCCCCGGTGGCCGAGCGTCTCGTTCTTTTCCCGGCGTCGGACCTGGTCGAGACAGCGGTTCGCCGCGTGGGATCGGACCGGGGCGCCATGCCGCTGTTCCCAGCGGTCGGTCTTCCCGGCCCGTCCCCCGAACCGGTTATGTGGAATTCGACATGACGGGATCTGTGCGGGGGGCCGCCCGTGAGGGCGGTCCTTACCGCGAACGGCCTCAGTCCCTCGCCGCGCCTGCTCTCCCTGGTCACAACCACGTTCTGGGCTCGTTGCGTGCCTACCAACTCAGTAAGTCCGGTCAGGAGGCGCGCCTCGCCGGCAGGCCGTCGAGCACCTCCTTCTGCGCCCGGGACTCCTCGTCCTCGTGGATGTACTTCTGCCCCCGCAGCGCCGACGCCACCGCTGCGATCACGCTCATCACGGAGGCGAAGACGAGGATGAGCGTCAGCGCGTGCTTGAAGGACGGCCCGATGAGCGTGGGGAAGAACGAGCGGCCGGTGATGAGGGTCGCCTGGCCCGCCGCGAGGTGGCTGAGCACCGCCGGCCCGAGCAGGCTCTTCAGCGGGTTGTAGCCGAGGAAGGCGGCGAAGAGGTAGCCGAGCGGCGGCGCCTTGGCGAGGCCCGCGGCGACGTGCGCCGGCACGCCGTGGGCGACAAGGCCCGCGAGCATGGCGTGGGGGACCGAGGAGTTGAGCCCGAAGACGAGGATGGTGAAGAACAGCCCCATCGAGAGAGGCATGCCCGCATTCGCGAAGGTGACCCGCATGCCTGAGGCCGCCCCCCGGTGCCGGGCCGGGACGGAGTTCATGATCGAGGACGTGTTCGGCGAGGCGAACAGCCCATTGCCCACCCCGAGAAGGAGCATCACGACGGCAAAGGGCCAGTAGGAGAAGTCGGCGGGGAAGGCCAGGATCGCCGCGAACATCACGGCGGAGAGAAGCATGCCAGCGGTCGCGAACGGCCGCGCTCCGTGACGGTCGGACAGGATCCCGGAGAACGGCCCCATGAGGACAAAGCCGAGCATGAACGGGATCATGTAGACGCCGGCCCACAGCGGGGTGACGGTGAAGTCGTAACCGTGCTCGGGCAGCCAGATCCCCTGGAACCAGATCATCAGCATGAACTGGAACCCGCCCCTGCCGACTGCACCGAGAAACTGTGCGGCGTTGCCGGCGGTGAATGCGCGGATGCGGAAGAGCGAGAGCCGGAACATCGGCTCGGCGACCTTTGACTCGATGAGGACGAAGACTGCAAGGAGCGCCAGGCCGCCGAAGATCATCTCGAGCACGAACGGGTTGCCCCACCCGGTGAGGGAGTGCCCGTAGGGCTCGAGGGCGTAGGTGATTCCCGTGAGCACCATCGCGAGCCCGCCGGCGAAGCTGAGGTTGCCGAGCCAGTCGATCCTCGCCTTGATGCGGACGCCGATCTCCTTCAGCTTGAGGTAGGCCCAGACCGTCCCGAACGCGCCGATCGGCACGTTGACGAGGAACACCCACCGCCAGCCGACCTGGGACAGCAGGCCCCCGGCGAGGATCCCGAGGAACGAGCCCACGATGCCGGCGATCATGTTCGTCCCGAGCGCGAGGCCGAGCTGCCGGGCGGGGAAGGCGTCGGTGATGATCGCCGCCGAATTGGCCATCAGCAGCGCGCCGCCAACTGCTTGGACCATCCGCAGGACGATGAGCTCGATCGCGCCCGTCGAGCCCTGGCTCCAGACGAGGGAGAGGAGGATCGCAGCGGCGGTGAACCAGGCGAAGCCGAGGTTGTACATCCTCACCCGGCCGAAGATGTCGCCGATGCGGCCGACCGTCACGACGACGGCCGCCATCACGAGCATGTAGCCCATGAGGATCCACAAGAGATAGGGGAAGTTCGCCGACTCGAGCGGGTCCAGGTGGATGCCGCGGAAGATCACGGGGAGCGCGATCATGAGGCTCGTCGAGTTGATCGTGGCGAGCAGCACGCCGATCGTAGTGTTCGACAGGACGACCCACTTGTAGCGCGGGCCGACGTCCTCCGAGCGTGTCGGTGTCGTCGAGCGCACGGCACCCTCCCCTTCTTAGCAGTGCTAAGGGTAAGGGGCGCCCGCTGGAACCAGTAGGGCCGGAGGTCCTAACTCCGCCGCGCCGCGCCACGCCGGGGTGGCGCGACGCCGAGCCGTTGGCGCGCGGCGAGCCGCCGGAGCGCTGCGCCCGCCCGCCGCGGCGCGCGTGGGTCTCGAGGCCGCGAAGCAGCAGGTCGAGGCCCCATTCGAAGCGCTCGTCGGCGCTTCCGGCGGTCAGCTCGCCGGCGAGGGCGACGATGCTCGGGTGCTGGGCCGCCGGGAGCGGGCGCAGCCAGCTGCTCAGCATCCCGGCGAAGCCCTCCACGGGTAGCTCGCCGGCGGAGCGGGCCATCAACTCCTCCTCGTGCGCGCTCGCTCCGAGGTAGGCGCCGAAGATGTCGCCGGACCAGGCGATGATCCTCGGTCCTGAGCCAGGGAAACGGCGGTATGACGGACGACTTGCCAGTGCCGCCGTCACGGTCGCCGGAGCCGCTGCGGGCTCTCCTGCCGCCCACGATCCCAAGCGCCCACGATCCCAAGAAGGAAGTGATGGCCCCGATCATCGAGGCGCATGGCCTGGCCAAGCGCTCCGGGAAGACGACGGCCCTCGACGGCCTCGATCTCGTGGCGAGATCCGGACGGGTCGTCGTACTGCTTGGCCCGGACGGCGCCGGCAAGACGACGTTCGTCCGAGCCGTCGCGACGCTGCTCCGCCCCGACGGCGGCTCGCTGCGGGTCGCCGGCATTGACGCGCTGCGCCATCCTCGCCGCGTGCGACGTGCCATCGGCCTCGCAGGGCAGTCCGCAGCGGTCGAGGAGGCCGTGTCCGGGAGGGAGAACCTCGAGAGTGCCCGCTCGACACCGCACCTCGCGGAGGTGCTGCGACTCGCCGACGCGGCAGGGCTCCTCCGTGACCCGGAGCTCGCAACATCGGGGATGCGTGACGTCCTCGTGGCCGCCGGCGTCGGGTGAGCCGTAGGCGCCGCGCGAGGCGCGGCACGGTTTCAGAGAGATCGGCCGAAGAACCGCTTCTGGTCGTCCCTGCTGAGCATGCCGAGGGTGTCGCGGATCGTGTGCAGCTCGTAGGAGGTCCGGTTGCCGGCCTGGCGTGTCCACTGCTCGTGCGGCGCCGCGAGCGCCACGACGTCGTCGCCGGCATAGAAGCGCACGACGAGCGCCGGCACTGCCCGCCCCGCGCCGACGCCGGGGTCGCCCCGGCTCCCGAAGAGGTTGCCGAGACGGTAGTCCCAGGTGACGGCGGTGAGCATGAGCTCCTCGCGGTACAGGCTCCGGCTGGCGTCCGCCCCGAAGCCCGACGTGTCGCGGAGGGCGACGCTTCCGGGGTCGCGCTCGCCTGCCTCGGCGAGGATGGCGCATGCCTCGGGAAAGCCTGAGTTGGCGAGATTCTCCCGCGAGAAGGCGTCCGACCACCACAGGTCGATGCGCGAGACGCGCAGGTCCTCGACGTCGGCGAGGCGTCGCAGCACCCGTCCATCCTCGCGCGGTCCCGACTGCCCGCCGGGGAAGGGTTGTCAGCTGCAGCCGGCCGGCAGTGGCCGTTCGAACGCCCGGCGTGATACCGGCGCTCGGGCGCA
Source organism: Actinomycetes bacterium (assembly GCA_021823365.1). The sequence goes on from JAKAOD010000014.1 coordinate 4,018, forward strand.
CATCGGCTGCGCGCGAAGCCCGAGAATGTGACGGTGCGCTCGCTGATCATGCTCCGGCACGCCAAGTCCGACTGGCGTGCCGTCGCCGCCGACGACGCCGAGCGGCCGCTGTCGAGGAGGGGACGGCGCGCCGCCAAGGCGATGGGACAGCTCCTCGCCCGTTCGCGGGAGCTTCCCGATCGGGCGCTGACGTCGCCGGCGTTGCGCGCCGCGTCGACGCTCCGGCTGGCGATGGAGGCCGGTGGTTGGAGCTGCCCGGTCGAGACCTGTCCCGAGCTGTACGCCGGACCGGACGAGGTCCTCGACCTGCTCCGGCGCGAGCGGGACGATACTGGCGTGCTGCTCGTCGTCGGTCACGAGCCGACCTTGTCGAGCCTGGCGGGCGCGCTCGTCGGCGGTGCCCGCCTACGGCTGCCGACGGCTGCGATGCTGCGGATCGACTTCGACGAGGACCACTGGGAGGCGCTCGCGCCCGGGGCAGGGCAGGTCATGTGGCTCGTCGTCCCGAGCTTGCTCGCCGGCGGCTGAGCGGCGGCGCCCGTCAGGAGGCGGTCCGGGCGCTTGCCTCGGCGTCGGGGTTCGCCAGCCCGGAATGCCGCAGGTGGGCGAGCGCCCGACACTCGATCTGCCGGACTCGCTCGCGTGTCACCCCGAGGAGCGATCCGACCTGCTCGAGGGTCCGCGGCTCACCCCCGTCGAGCCCGTAGCGCAGGCGGATCACCTTCGCCTCGGCGGGGCGGAGCGCCGCGAGCGTTCGCCCGAGCGCTTCGTCGCCGTCGCGGCGCGTCGCCGCGGCCTCCGGGCCCGTGCCGCGGTCGACGATGAGCTCACCCAGCTCGGATTCCCCGTCCCCGATCGGGGAGGACAGCGAGACCGGTCGCCGGCCGACGTCGAGGAGCTCGAGGATGCGCCGGTCCTCGATACCCGACTCCGCTGAGAGCTCCTCGAGGGTCGCGGAGCGCCCGAGGCGGGCCTGGAGCTCATCTCGGAGTCGAGTCAACGCCGAGAGCTGCTCGCGCACGTGGACAGGCAGGCGCAGGACCGAGGAGTCGTTTGCGATCGCCCGGGTGATCGTCTGGCGGATCCACCAGCTCGCGTAGGTCGAGAAGCGGAAGCCGCGGCGCCAGTCGAAGCGCTCGACGGCACGGATCAGCCCGAGGTTGCCCTCTTGGATCAAGTCGGCGAGGTCGAGCCCGCGGTGTTGGTAGCTCTTGGCGATCGCGACGACGAGCCGGAGGTTCGCCTCGACGAAGGCCGCTCGTGCAGTCTTGCCGGCGCGCACCGCTCCTTCGAGCTCGCGCCGCCGGCGACCAATCGGGCGACGGGTCGAGAGCAGCCGCTCGGCACGAAGACCGAGCTGCACCCGTCGGCCGAGACGTTGCTCCTCCCTGCTGTCGAGCAGCTCGTGGCGCCCGATCGCGTCGAGGTAGAGGCCGACGGCGTCGGGGAGCCCGGTCGCCCCGTCCTCTCCCGAGCCGCCGGCGGCCGCCCCGCTCGACCCGCCCACGCTCTCGAACAGCTGCTCGTCGCCCACGTCGACCTCCGAACGAGCCGGACGGGCACAGGCGCCCGAGCTGTCGCTCGCTTCGATCACGGTTCCTGCATGCATTTAACGGTGCAGAAGCTCGCCAATGCCACGCGACCAGCAAGAATGTGACTTTCGACCCTGCGGCGCAACAGGGGGCACCGGCGAGGCACCGCCATGGCCGCGTACCGTTCCGCTTGCACGGCTACTACCCTCAGTGTCGTGGCCTCTGCGAACGGTGGTGCGCGCCCGTCTCTGGCACGCCAGCGCGCTCGCGCCCGGGGCGGGCAGACCGATATCAAGCCGGTCTCGATCGACGGCCGGCGGGCGCGAGGAGAGCGCACGCGCCTCGAGGTCGTCGAGGCGCTGCTCGAGCTCGTCGCCGAGGGAAACCTGCTGCCGACGGCACAGACGGTCGCCGAGCGCGCCGGTGTGGCGCTCAGGACCGTCTACCACCACTTCGAGGACGTGGAGGATCTCAGGCGCACCGCGCTCGACCTCGAGCTGGCGCGCAACGAGCGCGTCCTCGAGCCGGTCGACCCGGCGGCGGACCTGGACGAGCGGTTGCGCGCCGTCTGCCGCCGCACGAGGTGGCGCAACGAGGAGCTGACGCCAATCCGCAGGGCCGCGCTCGCCGACGAGACCCGCTCCGGCGTCCCTGCGGAGGAGCTGGACCGCGAGCGCGACCTGCGGCGCCGGTTCCTCGGGGAGTCGTTCGCGACCGAGCTCTCCGGGCCCGACGGTGAGTCGCGGACGACGCTCGACGCGCTCGACGCCGTCACGTCGTGGGAGTGGTGGGACTACCTCCGCGGCCGCCTCGGGCGCTCGGCCGCGTCGGCGGAGCGCGTGCTCGCGCTCACCCTGCGTGAGATCCTCGAGGGGCACGGCGAGGCGGGCGGGGCCGGACGATCGAACGGGGCCGGACGATCGAACCGGCGCGCGCTGCCGGCGGCACGTGCGCAGTCGAGCGGGCGCGCCGGCGCGACCCGCCAGACGAGGCGCTAGCCCTGGTCGGGACGGACGGCGGTCATCCCGCCACGGTGACGAGCGTTCCGTAGGTGAGGTAGGGCCAGACCTTCTCGGCCGCGGCCCATGGCAGCTCCACGCAGCCGAGGCTCTGGGGCCAGCCGTACGAGGCTCGTGCGATGTAGTGGACCGCGTCGCCGCCGTTGAAGTAGGCGACCCAGGCGACCGGGTCGGCGTAGGGGACCCCGTCGGGGTTGACGCCCCTCATCACCTGGGTGGCGAGCCGCTCGTAGACCGGGAAGGTCCCGTCGGCGGTCGGGGCGGCGGTGATCCCGGTGTTCGCCGGCGTCTCGAGGAGGACCCGACCGTCGTTCCAGACCGTCAGCGTCTCGGGGCTGGACTTCTCGACGAGCGCGTAGCTGTAGCCGTTCGGATTGCCCCTTGTCCCCGGCGCGGCGACGGCGCGGAGCAGCGCCGCCCAGGTCTGCGGGTCGAGCGCCCCGGTCATCGGGAGCGCCGCGACGCTCTGGAAGGCCATCAGCGCACCGGTCGCGACCGGGCTCGGTCGGCCCGGGGCCCACTGGGCACGAAGCGGCGCGGGAGCCGGCCAGTCGAAGGCCCAGCGACCGCGCAGCGGCAGGAAGACCTCCCGCTCGCGTGCGAAGCGGCCGAGCGGCGCGGTCCCGTCCGGGTGGAAGCGGGCCGGGAGGTAGCCGAGCGTCGCGAGCATCTGCTCGGCGCCGAGCAGCGTGCCGGTCCCGACGGTGTAGGACCAGCCGAAGCGCCGTCGCAGAGGTTGCCCGCCGCGGTCGTGGGGCCCGGACGGTCCTGCGAGCACCGACACGGTCACCCTCGTGCCCGGGAGAAAGGCGCCGCGGGGACGGAATACGAGCTCGTTGCGGAGCACGTACCAGCGCCCGGGAACCTCCGGCGTCACCCGCGGCGGCGTGCGCATGGGCCCGAGGCTGTGCGAGAGACGCACGACGATGGCAGCCGCGCCGTCAACTGAGGCGTCGCCCGCCGCCGGCAGCTCGCCGACGACCTCGAACGGGCTCGGGGCGTGCGCCCTGGCCCGCGCGCCGACCGACCCCGTCGCGCGTGCCCATGTCCTGCTCCGCGCGGTTGGCGGCCCGAGGGACTTGGCCGGGAGCAGGCCACCAGCGCGCGTCGACAGCTGGAGCGCGCCCACGACCGCCCCCGCCGTGACGAGGGCCCCCAACGTCCAGCGCGCGGACGCCCGCCGAGCACCGATCACGGGCTTGACGCCCCCCGAACGCCACCACGACGGGCGGAGTGACGAGCGCCGCTTGCCACGCCGCTTGAGCCCCTGCAATCTGGCACGTCAGGTGGTACGGACGCGCGAAGGGCTACGGATGATCGCGCCGAGCATGCGAGGACTGCGCCCTGCTGCGCTCGGGCCCGACGTCCTCGCGGGCCTGACCCTGCTCGCGATCGCCGTCCCGGAGCAGATGGCCACCGCCCGGCTGGCGGGGATGCCGGCGGCAGCGGGTCTCTATGCCTTCGTCGTGGGCTCGGCGCTGTTCGCGCTGCTCGGCCCGGACCGCTGGACCTCCGTCGGCGCCGACTCGACGATCGCGCCGATCATCGCCGCCGCCGTGGCGGGCGTCGCGGTCACCGGATCCGCCCGCTACCTCCATCTCGTCTCGCTGCTCGCGCTGATGGTCGGGGCCGTGCTCGCCGCCGTCGGGCTGCTGCGGCTCGGTTGGATCTCCGAGCTCATGTCGACGCCGGTCGTCACGGGTGTCCTCGCCGGGATCGGCGTCGAGATCCTCGTGCGGGAGATCCCGGCCGTCCTCGGCCTGCCGGGCGGCGGGTCGTCGACGCTGGACCGCCTCCGGTTGATCGTCGACCAGCTCCACGACGTCCACGGCATCGACGGCGCGATCGCGGCGGGCGTCCTCGGCTGCATCGTCCTCGCCGAGCGCGTCGACCGCCGCATCCCGGGCGCCCTCGCCGGGCTCGTCGTCTCGACGGGCGCCGTCGCGGCGTTCCACCTCGTCGCTCACGGCGTCGCCGTCGTCGGCGCGCTGCACGGCGGCCTCCCGGCGGTGGCGTTCCCCTCGGGGTCCTGGACCGACGCACGGCACCTGCTCGTGCCCGCCCTGACGATCGCCTTCGTCTGCGTCGCCCAGACGACGGCGACCGTGCGCTCCGGCGGCGTGGCGCCCTCGTCCGGCGAGCTCGACCGCGACCTCCTCGCGCTCGGCGCCAGCAGCCTCGGCGCCGGAATGCTCGGAAGCTTCGCCGTCGACTCGAGCCCACCGAGGACGGAGGTCGTCCGGGCGTCAGGAGGCAGAACGCAGCTGAGCGGGGTCGTCGCGGCGGCGCTCGTGCTCCTCGTCGCGCTGTTCGCGACGGGCCTGTTGCACGACCTCCCCGACGCGACGCTCGGGGCGATCCTCCTCTTCGTCGCGACGAGGCTGCTCCGCCTCCGGGAGCTGCGCGCGATCTGGCGCTTCGACCTCCTCGAGCTCTTCCTCGCCGTCGTCACGCTGGTCGTGGTGGCCCTCGTCGGGATCGAGCAAGGGGTCCTCGTCGCCGTGCTGCTCTCCCTCGCGGAGCGCACCTGGCGCGCCGCCCGCCCGCGCGACGCCGTGCTCGGGCGCGAGCCGGGGACGACCCACTGGATCCCGCCGGACGTCGGCCGGCCGACCGAGCAGGTCTCGGGCGTCCTCGTCTACCTCCTGTACGCGCCGCTCTGGTTCGGCAACGCCGAGCACGTCGCCCAGCGCATCCGCGGGCTCGTGCGCTCCCAGGCCGAGCCCGTCCGGGCGCTCGTCCTCGACGCCGACGGCGTCCCAGAGATCGACTACACCGGTGCACGGCGACTCGGGGAGCTCGCACGCGAGCTACGGGGCGCCGGGGTGACGACGGCGATCGCCCGCTCCTCGCACCTCGTCCACCACGACCTCAAGCACAGCGGCCTCATCGCCGACATCGGCCCCGAGCTCCTGTTCGCGTCCGTCGAGGAGGCGGTCGAGGCGCTCGCCAAGGGACCGGCGCCGGGTGGGCGCGGCGTGAGCGGTGGGATGGCATGACGCGGAGGTGGTCCAGTTGGCCCTGTCCAAAGAGGTGATCGAGGAGCTGGTCGTCCGGCCGGGCCACGAGGCCGGCCTCGGCCGCCGGAGCACGAGGAGCACGAATGCGGCGTGGCGCGCCGGCGGACGCGGCGGCGAGGCCGCGGAGGAGGAGCTCGAGCAGTTCAAGGAGGAGCTCGCGGCGGCGCAGGAGCTGCTCTACGCCAGCGACACCTGGGCGATCCTCGTCATACTCCAGGCACTCGACGCGGCGGGCAAGGACGGGACCATCAAGCACGTCATGTCCGGGGTCAACCCCCAGGGTTGCGAGGTCGCCTCGTTCAAGCAACCGAGCACCGAGGAGCTCGACCACGACTTCCTCTGGCGCTGCGTCAAGGCTCTGCCCGAACGCGGGCGCATCGGGATCTTCAACCGCTCGTACTACGAGGAGGTCCTCGTCGTCCGCGTCCACCCCGAGCTCCTCGACGCCGAGCGCCTGCCGCCGGGGCACGCCTCGGGGGATCGGCTGTGGCGCGAGCGCTACGAGGACGTCAACGCCTTCGAACGCCACCTCGAGCGCAACGGGACGCATCTCGTCAAGCTCTTCCTCCACGTCTCCAAGGAGGAGCAGCGGCGGCGGTTCCTCGAGCGGCTCGAGGATCCGGCGAAGCAGTGGAAGTTCTCGACCGCCGACCTTGCCGAGCGGGAGCACTTCGAGGAGTACCAGGGCGCCTACGAGGAGGCGATCACCGCGACGTCGACCCCCTGGGCGCCCTGGTACGTCGTGCCCGCCGATCACAAGCGCACGACGCGGGCCCTCGTCGGCGGGATCCTCGTCCACGCTGTCGAGCAGCTCGACGTCCGACAGCCGGCGCCGGGAGTCGGCAGGGACGAGCTCGAGGAGGCCCGGCGAGCACTTCGCGTCGAGGGCGGGCCGGGCGGAGGCCGATGACGGGCGGCGGCTCAGGGCGGTCGAGGTTCAGGGCCGAACTCAGGGCCGACGGGGACAGTCGGGGCGCGCCGAGCTGACGCGGCCGGCATGCCGCGATACTGGTCGGCGTGGACGACGCCCGGCTCGTGCCAGCCGCCCGACCGCCGAGCGCTTGGCTCTTCGAGCTCGACGGCGTCCTCACCGACACCGCGGCGCTGCACGCTCGGGCCTGGAAGGAGGTCTTCGACGAGCTGATCCAGTCTGCCGACCGGCCTTCTGGCCCGGCCGACGAGGCGCGCTGGCGGCCGTTCGACGCCGTCGTCGACTTCGCGCGCTATGTCGACGGCAAGCCGCAGGCCGAGGGCGTGCGCGCCTTTCTCGCCTCACGGGGGATCACCATTCCGGAAGGCGGCCCGCTCGACCGACCGGGCTCGCACACGGTCGCCTCGCTCGCCGGGGCGAAGAGCTCGCGATTCCTGAGCCTTCTCGCCTCGGGGGGGGTTCGGGTGTTCCCCGGCTCGATAGAGCTCCTCGAGGCGCTCCGTGGGGCCGGGCGCCGGACAGCGGTCGTCTCCGCGAGCGAGAACTGCCGGGCGGTGCTCGAGGCGGGCCGCATCGCCGAGCTGTTCGACGCCGAAGTGGACGGCGTGCTCGCGCGGCGTGGCCTTCGCCCGAAGCCAGCTGCCGACACCTATCTCTTCGCCGCGGCGAAGCTCAGAGTACCGGCGCAGAGCGCCGCCGTCGTCGACGACGCGACCGCCGGCGTCTCGGCCGGCAAGGCGGGAAACTTCGGCCTGGTCATCGGCGTGACACGCCGGGTGCCGGGAGCCGATCTTGCTGCCGCGGGCGCCGACGTCGTCGTCGAGAGCCTGGAGGAGCTCCTCGCATGATCCAGCTTCTCGCCCGGTTGCGGGCTCTGCGCCCGCGACCCGACCGACGGCGCACCGTGCATCCGGCGCGGGCGCGCTGCGCGCTGGCAGGCGCCGCGGCGCTGTCGGCGAGCGCCGCCGTCGCCGGGTTCGCCCCCCAGCCGGCCGCCGCGAGCCCTGAGAGGAGTCCCGTCGCCGCGACGCCGGCGCCCGTCCTCGCGCTGTCGTGGCGCCCGTGCGACAAGAAGTTCCGCTGCGCGACGCTCGAGGTGCCGATCGACTACGCCGCGCCGTCGCGGGGCCGCCTCGGCCTCGCCGTCGTCGAACTGCCCTCGACGAGCGCCCATCCGGTCGGCGACCTCGTGATGAATCCGGGCGGACCCGGGGGCTCGGGCGTCTCGTTCCTCGAGCAGACGCCGTTTCCCGCAGGCCTGCGAAGCGAGTTCAACCTCGTGAGCTTCGACCCCCGCGGCGTCGGCGAGAGCGACCCGGTTCGCTGCGTCGACGCCGCTGGCATCCGCAAGCTCATCGGCCTCAACCCGGCGCCGGCGACGCCCTCGGAAGTCGGCACGGTGGTTGCGGCGACCAAGTCATTCGTCGCCGCCTGCGCGGCGCACACGCCGAAGTTGCTCCTCGAGAACATGGGTAGCGCTGCGACGGTCGAGGACATGGACCGCCTGCGCGCCGCTCTCGGTGAGGCGAAGCTCAACTACCTCGGCTTCTCCTACGGGACATATCTCGGCGAGCTCTACGCCGAGCGCTACCCGACCCACCTTCGGGCGGCGGTCCTCGACGGAGTGGTGGACCCGGCGCTGTCGACGACGGAAGCGGACCGCCAGCAGGGCGCCGGGTTCGAGACCGACCTGCACGACTTCTTCGCATGGTGCCCGCGCAACTCGACGTGCAAGAGCCTGCTGCCCGGCGGGGCGACCGCCGCCTACAGGACGCTGATGTCCGACCTCGCCGGGGGTCGAAGCATCCCGGCGCAGCTCAAGCCGAAGTACGGCGGGACCGTGCCGCTCACTCTCGGCGTCGCCGAGACGGCGATCGCGGGCAGCCTCTACAGCAACCGGACCTGGCCCGATCTTGCCGAGGGGCTCGTCCAGGCGCTCGGCGGTGATGGTGGCCTCCTGGCGGCGATCGCCTACAGCTACGAGGGTCTCCAGTCGAACGGCCAGTTCCAGAACCAGATCGCCGCCGGCGTGGCGACAGATTGCCTCGATCGGCCGTCGCCGGTCGACCTCTCGAGCTACGAGCGCCTGGCCGCCGAGCTCGCGAAGAGCGAGCCGGACTTCGGGGCGAGCGAGGCATGGGGGACCCTTTCCTGCGCCTACTGGCCGGTCCCGCCCCAGGGCCGGCCGGCGCCGATCCATGCCCCGGGCAGCCCTGAGATCCTGCTCGTCGGCTCGACGGGCGACCCGGCCACCCCCTATGAGTGGGCGGTCGCGGTCTCTCACCAGCTCGACCACGCAGAGCTCCTCACGCGCAACGGTCCCGGGCACACGGCCTATTTCTTCAGCGCCTGCGTCGACGGCTACGTCCTCCGGTATCTCGTGACGTTGCGGATGCCACCGCGACACACCGTCTGCCCGAGCAGCTCCTGAGCTGCCGTCGATGCGCGCCTGCGTCATCCACGGCGCGTCGGACCTGCGCCTCGAGCACCGGCCGGACCCGTCGCCCGGTCATGGAGGGGTGACGGTGGCCGTCGCCCTCGGCGGGATCTGCGGATCGGACCTCCACTACTTCCACGACGGCGCCGTCGGCTCCTTCGTGGTGCGCGAGCCGCTCGTCCCCGGGCACGAGATCGTCGGGCGCATCCGGGCGCTCGGCGACGGCGTCGTCGGACCGGCCCCCGGCACCCCTGTCGCCGTCCATCCGGCGACGCCCTGCGGCGCCTGCCGTGAGTGCCGCGAGGGGCGGCCGAACCTGTGCGCCTCGGTTCGCTACCTAGGCTCGGCAGCGCAGTATCCACACGTCCAGGGCGGACTCGCCGAGGAGCTCGTCGTCCGCGCCGACCAGGTGCGGGTCCTCCCTGACGGGCTCGAGCTCGAGCGCGCCGTGCTCGCAGAGCCGCTCTCGGTCGCCCTGCACGCCCTCCGGCGCGCGGGCGCGATCGCCGGACGGCGGGTGCTCGTCACCGGGGCGGGGCCGATCGGGCTGCTCGCCGTCGCGCTCGCCCGCCGAGCCGGTGCTGCGGAGATCGTCTCGAGCGACCTCGTCGACGCGGCGCTCGAGCGGGCTGCGAGGCTGGGCGCCACCGTGACGATCCGAGCCGACCGAACGGACGCCGGGGGATGGCCGGCGGAGGTGGACGCCGCCTTCGAGGCGAGCGGGTCACAAGGAGGGCTCTCGAACTGCGTCGAGCTCGTCCGTCCCGGCGGCACGGTCGTGATGGTCGGCATGCCGCCCGCGACCGGGCTCAACCTGCCGGCCGGCCGCGTCGTGACGCGCGAGCTCACCCTGACCGGCGCCTTCCGCATCGGCGGAGAGCTCGAGGAGGCTCTCGGACTGCTCGCCGGCGGGCTCGACGTGGACGGGGTCGTGAGCCACGTGTTCCCGCTCGCGGAGGCGCGCGCCGCGTTCGAGATCGCCGGCGACCGCTCAGTCGCCTCGAAGGTGCTCCTCCAGCTCGCAAAGTGACCTTCGTCCCTGGCGCTTTCGTGCCGGGGCACGCCACGTTGGTCGAGGAGCAGGCGGCGCCCCACCGGCGCGCTCCGCGACCGGCCCCGGCGCATGCGCGCCCGCTCCAGGAGGTGCGGGCGGTGGCGGTGGCGAGCAGACCGGGACAGTGCTGATGCGGCGTGCAAAGATCGTCTGCACGCTCGGGCCCGCGAGCGACGACGAAGACAGCATCCTCCAGCTCGCCCGGGCAGGGATGGACGTTTCCCGGCTGAACTTCTCCCACGGCAGCCACGACGAGCACGCCCGGAGCCACGCCGCCGTCTCGACTGCGGCCGAGAAGGTCGGTCGGGCGATCGCCGTCCTCGCCGACCTGCAGGGACCGAAGATCCGCCTCGGCACCTTCGCCGGGGGGCCCGTGCTGTGGCGGCCCGGCGACAAGGTCGTCGTCACCGTGGACGACGTGCCCGGCTCGGCCGAGCAGGTGTCGACGGACTTCCGGGCGCTTCCGTCGACGGTGCGCACCGGGGACCGCCTGCTGGTCGACGACGGCAACCTCTCCCTCGAGGTCCTCGAGTCGACGGTGACCGAGGTCCTCTGCCAGGTCGTCGAGGGCGGCGAGGTGAGTGACCACAAGGGACTCTCGCTGCCGGGCGTCGAGGTGGACGTGCCGGCACTGACGCCGAAGGACGAGGACGACCTCCGCTTCGCGGCGAAGCTCGGCATCGACCTCGTCGCGCTGTCCTTCGTCCAGCACGCCGAGGACGTCCGTGCGGTGCGCCGGATCCTCGACGAGTGCGGCTCGCGCGCCTCGGTGATCGCGAAGATCGAGAAGCCCCAGGCGGTCGGCCACCTCGCCGACGTCGTGTCGGCGTTCGACGGGATCATGCTCGCACGCGGCGACCTCGGCGTGGAGATCCCCCTCGAGCAGGTCCCCCTCGTGCAGAAGCGGGCGATCCGCCTTGCCCGGCAGGCGGGAAAGCCGTCGATCGTCGCCACCCAGATGCTCGAGTCGATGGTCCACTCCGGGCGGCCGACGCGCGCGGAAGCGTCCGACGTCGCGACGGCCGTGTTTGACGGAGCGGACGCGATGATGCTCTCGGCCGAGACGAGCGTCGGCTCCCACGCCCCAGAGGCGGTACGCACGATGGCGCGGATCATCGAGGCTGCCGAGGCCGAGGCGGCCGGACATGCGCCGGAGATCGATCCGGTCCTCGACACGACTGGAGCCGCCCTTGCCCATGCAGCGGTCGAGACCGCTCGTCACGTCGCCGCCTCGGCGCTCGTCGCCTTCACCCAGACGGGCGCGACGGCGAGGCGCATCGCGCGGCACCGACCACCGATCCCGATCGTCGCCTTCACGCCGGTGCCCCTCGTCCGCCAGAAGCTCGCCCTCAGCTGGGGTGTGGAGACCTTCATCGTGCCGACCGTGGCGACGACCGACGAGATGGTCACGCAGGTCGAGGAGGCCCTCCTCGACTCCGGGCGCGCCTACGTCGGGGACCAGGTCGTCATCGTCGCCGGGACGCCGCCGGGCAGGGAGGGGACGACCAACACCATCCGTGTGCACCAGATCGGGGGGTCGCGCACGTAGGCTCCCCGGCGACGAGGTCAGGAACGTCCACGTTGGCGACTTCGTCGTCGGCTCATCCCCTCCCTGCTCGCCGCCTCCGAGGAATCTGAGCGCACCGGGGGAGTTGGCGACGCTTTCGGGGGTATGGCGTCGAGCTGAGCTCGGCGCTGGCGTGGACCTTCTTCGGCAGACGGGCGCCTGCGAGTGGGGCCGCTCACCTACGGGCCCCCGTCAATGAGACGCCACCGAGGTGTGAGCCCTGCGTCCCCGAGCGGGCAACTGGAGGATGAACGGTCGGCAGGCCCGCTCGCGGCGCCGCCCCGCCGCGGCTCACGCGG
>JAKAOD010000406.1 GCA_021823365.1 Actinomycetes bacterium
CGCGGTGAGCCGGGGATGGCCGGCGGCCCGGCCGGCGACCTGTTCGTCACCGTCCGCGTCGCGCCGCACCCGATCTTCGGCCGCCGGGGAGCCGACCTCACGCTGACGGTCCCGGTGACCTTCCCCGAGGCGGCGCTCGGGGCGACGATCACCGTGCCGTCGCTCGACAAGCCGGTGAAGCTCAAGGTCGCGCCCGGGACGCGCTCCGGGAAGACGCTGCGAGTGCGCGGGCGGGGACTGCAACTCGACGGGCGCGCCGGGGACCTTCTCGTGACGGTCGACGTCGTCGTCCCGAGCCGGATGTCCGACGCCGAGCGCAGGGCGGTCGAGGCGCTCGCCAAGGCGTCCACCGGCGAGCCGCGGGCGCACCTCGGCGTGTGATCGACGTGGCGCCTGGATACGACGGGACGCGATCGGCCCGAGCCGTCTACGTCATCTCGGTCGCGGCCGAGCTCGTCGGTGTCCATCCCCAGACGCTCCGCATCTACGAGCGCAAGGGGCTCCTCGACCCCGCCCGCACCGGAGGGGGCAACCGGCGCTACTCCGACGAGGACATCGCCCGGCTCCGACGCATCCAGGAGCTCACCGCCGAGGGCGTCAACCTCGAGGGAGTCCGCCGCCTGCTCTGGCTCGAGTCGCAGCTCGCCGCTGTCCGGGACGAGCTCGACCGGGTCCGTGCCGAGGCGCTCGAGGCGGTCGAGCGCACCCATCGCCACTACCGGCGGGATCTCGTCCCGCTGCGCGCCGAGCGGCTGCCGGCCCGCTGGCGCGGATGACGGACGCGGGGCGCCGCCCCGCCGAAGGAGCTTTGTCACCGATGCCACTCGAGCCGAACCGTTGGACGCTCAAGACCCGGGAGGCCTTCCAGGAGGCGTCCCGCGCCGCGGAGGAGGCGCGCCACGCCGAGATCGCGCCCGCGCACTTCCTGCTCGCCGCGCTCGCCCAGCCGGGCGGGGTGACAGTGCCGGTGCTCGACCGCCTCGGGATCGCTCCTCTCACGGTGCGCAACCGTCTCGAGGAGTCCCTCTCCACGCTGGCCCGCGCCTACGGCGGCACCGCGCCGCAGGTCGGCCGGGACCTGCTTGCGGCGTTCGAGCGTGCCCGGAAGGCGCAGGCGGAGATGGGCGACGAGTACCTCTCGGTCGAGCACATGCTCCTCGCCCTGCCGGAGGAGCTCGGCACCGGCCGCGACGCGCTGCTCGCGGCGCTGCGGGCGGTGCGCGGCAGCCACAGGGTGACCACCCCGGACCCCGAGCAGTCCTACCAGGCGCTGGCGAAGTACGGGCGCGATCTCACCGAGCTCGCGCGCCAGGGGCGGCTCGACCCGGTGATCGGGCGCGACGAGGAGATCCGCCGCGTCGTGCAGGTCCTCTCGCGGCGCTCGAAGAACAACCCCGTGCTGATCGGCGAGCCGGGGGTCGGCAAGACGGCGATCGTCGAGGGCCTCGCGACGCGCATCGTCGAGCGCGACGTCCCCGAGAGCCTGCGCGGCAAGCGGCTCATCGCGCTCGACCTCTCGGCGATGGTCGCCGGCGCCAAGTACCGCGGCGAGTTCGAGGAGCGCCTGCAGGCGGTGCTGAAGGAGATCACCGACGCCGAGGGCGGCGTGGTCACCTTCATCGACGAGCTGCACACGATCGTCGGCGCCGGCGCGGCCGAGGGGGCGATGGACGCGGGCAACATGATCAAGCCGATGCTCGCCCGCGGCGAATTGCGGATGATCGGCGCCACGACGCTCGACGAGTACCGGAAGCACATCGAGAAGGACGCAGCGCTCGAGCGGCGCTTCCAGCCCGTCTACGTCGGCCCCCCGTCGGTCGAGGACACGGTGGCGATCCTCCGCGGGCTGAAGGAGCGTTACGAGGTCCACCACGGCGTACGCATCCAGGATGCCGCCCTCGTCGCCGCGGCGGTGCTGTCGGACCGCTACGTGAGCGGCCGCTTCCTCCCCGACAAGGCCATCGACCTCGTCGACGAGGCGGCGAGCCGGCTGCGCATCGAGATCGACTCGATGCCGACCGAGATCGACGTCGTGACCCGGCGCATCCGCCAGCTCGAGATCGAGCGCGTCGCCCTCGCGAAGGAGACCGACGCCGCGTCGACCGAGCGGCTGGCGCGCATCGAGGAGGAGCTCGCCAACCTGCGCGAGGAGGAGGCGGCTATGACCGCCCACTGGCAGGCCGAGCGTGACGCCATCACCCGCATCCGCGAGCTCAAGGGCACGCTCGAGTCGCGCCGCGTCGACGCAGAGCGCAACGAGCGCGACGGGGAGCTCGGTGCGGCGGCGGAGATCCGCTACGGGCAGCTGCCCGGTCTCGAGGCCCAGATCGCCGAGTCGACGGCGCGCCTCGCCGAGCTGCAGAGCCACCAGCGGATGCTGAAGGAGGAGGTCGACGCCGAAGACGTCGCCGAGGTCGTCGCGCGCTGGACGGGCGTCCCCGTCAGCCGCCTGATGGAAGGCGAGGTAGCCAAGCTCGTACGGATGGAGGACGTGCTCCACCAGCGCGTCGTCGGCCAGGACGAGGCGGTGGCCGCGGTGGCGAACGCCATCCGCCGCAGCCGCGCGGGCCTCTCCGACCCGCACCGTCCGATCGGCTCGTTCCTCTTCCTCGGGCCGACGGGCGTCGGGAAGACCGAGCTCGCCCGGGCGCTCGCCGCGTTCCTCTTCGACGACGAGCGGGCGATGGTGCGCATCGACATGGGCGAGTACCAGGAGAAGCACTCCGTCGCGCGCCTCGTCGGCGCGCCGCCCGGCTACGTCGGCTACGAGGAGGGCGGCCAGCTCACCGAGGCGGTCCGCCGCCGGCCCTACGCCGTCGTGCTCCTCGACGAGGTCGAGAAGGCGCACGCCGACGTGTTCAACCTCCTCCTCGAGGTGCTCGACGACGGAAGGCTCACCGACGGCCAGGGCCGGACGGTCGACTTCACCAACGTCGTGCTCGTGATGACCTCGAACCTGCGGGGCGACCCGCTCGATCTCTTCAGGCCCGAGCTCGTCAACCGGATCGACGAGATCGTGCGCTTCCGGCCGCTGGAGCGAGAGGACCTGGCCAGGATCGTCGACATCCAGCTCGACACCCTGGCGCGCCGGGTCGCCGACCGCCGGCTCGAGCTCGACGTCTCGCCCGAGGCGCGCACGCTGCTCGCCGAGCGCGGCTACGACCCGGTGTTCGGAGCGCGACCGCTGAAGCGCCTCATCCAGAAGGAGATCGGCGACCGCCTGGCGATGGCGATCCTCGAGGGACGGTACTCCGACGGCGACAGGGTGCGCGTCGAGGCGAAGGACGGCGAGATCGTGCTCGACTGATTCCCTATGGACGACGCGCTGTCAAGCCGTCCTCTTGACTCGGGTTCCGCGCTCGGCTGGAGTGGTCGGCGGGGA
>JAKAOD010000407.1 GCA_021823365.1 Actinomycetes bacterium
CCTGGGCCTGCCGGGGTTCTCGGTGTTCCTGCTCGAGATCCGGGCCTTCCAGGCGATGCAGGACACCCGCACCGCCTTCGTCTGCTACTCGCTCGAGAACGGCACGAACGTCCTCCTCGCCTTCATCCTCTACAGCCCGCTCGGCGTGCGCGGCCTCGCGCTCTCCTACTCGATCGCCTACACGATCGCGGCGGTCGTGGGGCTGGCGGTGCTGCGCGAGCGGCTCGGACCGATGGGCGGCACGGAGCTCCTGCTCGCCGCCGGCCGAGCGCTCGTGCTCAGCGTGGCGATGGCCTTCGCGGTCGCTCTCGTCTCGGTGCTGCTCGGCGCCGGGACGGGCCTCCTCGGCTGGGGAAAGCTGCTCGTGGAGGTTGCCGTGGGTGGAGCCGTCTATCTGGGCGGGGCAGGCGCCGCGGGCATGGTCCGCTCGCGGTGGCATCGCCGGCGGCCTGTCTCGCAGCCCGGTCCGCCCGCCGGGTCGCCCACCGCCGGGTCGCCCACCGCCGAGGGCTAGGGCGCGGAGCGGTTACGGTACCGGCGCCGGACACGACCGTCGCGGAGGAGGGGGGCGCATGCCCGGAACCAAGGTGGTCACCGACAGCGCCGCCGATCTGCCTGAGGAGGTCGTCGAGGCGCTCGGCATCTCGGTCGTCGCGCTCGACGTGAGGATCGGCGACGACCCCGCGCCGGCGCGCGGCCTTCCGGCGGCCGAGTTCTGGTCGAGGCTGCAGGCCTCCGGCTCCCTGGCGGAGACGTCCGCCCCTTCGCCGGGCGCGTTCCGGGAGGCGTTCCTCGACGCAGGGAGGGCCGGAGCCGACGCCGTCGTCTGCGTCACGCTCTCCTCGGAGCTGTCGGCGACGCACCAAGCGGCCATGGCCGGGGCCGCCGAGGCGTCGGGCGACGTCCCCGTCACCGTCGTCGACTCGCGGACCGTGACGATGGGCCAGGGGTTCGTCGTCCTCGAGGCAGCCGAGGCGGCGGCGGCCGGGGCCGCCTTGGAAGAGGTCGCCGCGGCGGCACGGACGTGCGCCGAGAAGGTCCGCGTCTTCGGCGCGCTCGAGTCCCTCGAGACGCTTCGGCGCGGAGGGCGGATCGGCTCGGCCCAGGCGTTCTTCGGCTCGCTGCTCGCCATCAAGCCGGTCATCGAGGTCCGGGGGGGCGTCGTCGTCGGCGAGTCGCGCCAGCGGACGCGCGGGCGCTCGATCCGCTATCTCGCGGAGAAGGTCGCCTC
Source organism: Actinomycetes bacterium (assembly GCA_021823365.1). Next base: position 1,232 of record JAKAOD010000407.1, read on the forward strand.
GCTTGGGGCGCACCGCCGGCTCGCCGTCGTCCACGCGGCGGCGGCCGATGTCGGAACCCTCGTCGCCGCGCTCGCCGAGGCTGGCGCGGGCGAGCCCTCGAGCGTCGGCTACATCGGCCCCGTGATCGGCGCCCACACCGGCGCCGGGACGCTCGGGGTCTGCGTCCAGCTCGCCTGAGCTTCTAACCTCGCGACCATGACCGGAGCCGAGCAGCCCGCTGCGGGTCAGGACGACTGGGCCGCGCAAGCGACCCGCCTCGTCGAGCGGTTCGTCGAGGCGGTGCGCGACCGGTCGGTGCGCCCGGTGCTCTTTGCCGTGCGCGCGCTCGTCGTCGGGTCGCTCGTGTCGCTGATCGGGGTCTTCGTCCTCGTCGTCGTCGCCATCGGGGTCGTCAGGCTGCTCACCTCCGACGCCTTCGGCGGTCGGGTGTGGGCGAGCGATCTGGTCATCGGGGGAATCTTCAGCACCGCCGGGGCGTTGCTCGTGAGGCTCGGACGGAGGCGGAGGAGTGAAGATGTCGACAGGCGCTCTGCGCACGGATGAGACCGGAAAGCCCGAGGTGGACCGCTCCTGGGAGCCCGCGGGCGATCCGGCGGGCCAGGTCGCCGAGGTACGCGACGTCGTCGTGCTCGGCTCCGGCCCGGCGGGACTGACTGCCGCGATCTACACCGCGCGCGCGGACCTGAAGCCGCTCGTCCTCGAAGGAGAGCCGTCCTCGACGAGCGACCAGCCCGGCGGGCAGCTGATGCTGACGACGGAGGTGGAGAACTTCCCCGGCTTCGTCGACGGCGTCATGGGGCCGGAGCTCATGGCGAGCTTCCGCGCCCAGGCAGAGCGGTTCGGGGCCGAGATCCGGACCGTCAAGGCGACGCGCGTCGACCTCTCCTCGAAGCCGTTCGCCGTGTGGTTCGGCGACTCGCGCAGCGGGGAACCGCAGCTGCGGGCTCACGCCCTCGTCGTCGCGACCGGCGCGCGCTCGCTGATGCTCGGCGTCCCCGGCGAGTCGCGACTTCTCGGGCACGGCCTCTCGACGTGCGCCACGTGCGACGGCTTCTTCTTCCGAGGACGTCCTATCGCCGTCGTCGGGGGCGGCGACTCGGCGCTCGAGGAGGCGATCTTCCTCACGAAGTTCGCCTCGTCCGTCCTCGTCATCCACCGCCGCAAGCAGCTGCGGGCGTCGAAGATCATGCAGGACCGGGCGATGGCGAATCCGAAGATCTCCTTCCTCTGGGACTCCGTGGTGGAAGAGGTCGTGGGCGACGAGAGCCTTCGGGCTCTCTCGGTGCGCAACGTCGTGACCGGCGCGATCAGCGAGGTCCCGGTCGAAGGCTGCTTCGTGGCCATCGGGCACGCGCCGAGCACGGCGCTCTTCGCCGCGCAGCTCGCAACCGACGCTGCCGGCTACATCACGACGCACGACGGCACGAAGACGAGCGTAGACGGCGTCTTCGCCTGCGGCGACGTCCAGGACCACGTCTACCGCCAGGCGGTGACGGCGGCGGGGTCGGGCTGCATGGCGGCGATCGACGTCGAGCGCTACCTCGAGTCGCAGGCGCACGCCTGAGCGACCGCGGCGACGGCGAACGGGCCGGGCCGCCAGCGCCCGGGCGCGACGAGCGGCCGGGCGGTCCGGCCACGTGGAGAGACAGGAGACGCCAGTTGTCCGAGAGCACGCTTACCCTCACCGACACCACCTTCGACGAGCTCGTCAAGCTCGCCGGCACGCCGGTCCTCGTCGACTTCTGGGCAGAGTGGTGCGGTCCATGCAAGATGATCGAACCCATCCTCGAGGAGATCGCGACGGAGAAGTCCGGCGCCCTCCAGGTGGCGCGGCTCAACGTCGACGACAATGTGAGGACCGCGCAGCGTTTCGAGGTGATGAGCATCCCGACGCTGATCCTGTTCAAGGACGGCGAGGCACTGGCACGAATCGTGGGCGCCAAGCCGAAGTCGGCGCTGCTCGCGCAGATCGAGCCGCACCTCTGAGCCGCGCTCGGTCCCGCCGCCGGTCTCCCGCCCGGCGGCGGCCGGCAGCGGCGCGGCCGGGAGCCGGGAGGTCGTCGTGCCTCCCACCCGGGCGATCGCCCGGTCGTGGCCGGGCGACGCGGGCGGCTCGTAGCATGTCGGGGGGCCCACCTCCGCTGC
>JAKAOD010000408.1 GCA_021823365.1 Actinomycetes bacterium
GACGTGGACGCGTGCGTTCGAGGGGGGGTCGGCGAGGAGGGCGGACTCGACGGCCTCCATCGCCTTGGCCGCGTCCACCGTCGGAGGGAGGCGGAGCGAGATCTTGGCCGTCGTGTACGGGCGAAGGACGTTCCCGCCTTCGCGCACGGTCGGGACCCCGTCGATGCCCGTGACGGCGAGGGCAGGAGCCCAGGCGCGCCGGGCGAGCCGGTCAAGGTCGGACGTCCCGTCGAGCTCGAGGCCGGGGACGACCGGGAACACCTCCGTCGCGTCCCAGTCCGGTGCCGCCGCGCCGGTCGTGGCCCGGGGCGTCTCGGCATGGAGCGTCGCCAGCCGCACCTCTCCCGTGCGGGGGTCCTCCAGACGGTCGAGGAGGACGCGGAGCAGCCGGAAGGATGTCGGGACGATGCCGCCCGCGCTCCCGCTGTGCACCCCCTCGGTGAGCACCTCGACCGAGACGGTCGCGACGAGGTTGCCCCGCAGCGAGGACGTGAGCCAGAGGCGGTCGTAGGAGAGGCACCCCGAGTCGAGGCACACCACGAGGTCGGGGTGCCCGAGACGGCCGGCGACGCCGACGAGGTGCGCGGGAAGGTCGGGGCTCCCGCTCTCCTCGCTCGCCTCGACGAGGACGACGACCCGCGGCCGGGGGACCCCGGCGTCGTCGAGCAGCTCGACCGCGGTCAGCGCGGCGAACAGCGCGTAGCCGTCGTCGGCCGCGCCCCTGCCGTAGAGGCGGTCCCCCTCCTGCACCGGGGTGAACGGGCCGAGCCCCTCGCGCCACACGCCGAGGGGAGGCTGCTTGTCGAGGTGGCCGTAGACGAGCACGGTGCCGGCCGCGCCGCCGGTCCCCGGCGCGTCGACGAGGAGGAGGGGCGTGCGCCCCGGGCGGTCCACGACGTCGGCGGCGAGCCCGTCGACGGCCCGTCCCCTCGCCCATTCCTGGAGCACCGACGCGGCTTCGGCGAGGTGGCCTGCCGCTTCCCAGCCGTCGTCGAAGCTGGGGGACAGGCACGGGATCGTGATGTAGCGGACAAGGGTCGGGAGCACCGATTCGCGCCAGCGGCGGTGTGCCGCTGCACGCAGGGAGTCATGGGCTTCTGCGGTTGCAGGAGGGATCGGGGCGCGCGGCACCGTCATGACGCTACTGCCCCCCGGCCCGCGCCGACCGGACAACGCACCCGCGGAGCGAAGAGCGGATCACACCGCCTGGCTGACCGTCGACATGTTCCAGCCCGGCACGCGCAACGCCGGCATCGCCGTCCGGTTCATCCATGAGCCGCCCTCGCGCGCGTAGCAGCGCGCGGTCGACGTCGCATGCGTCGCGCGCGCGAGCACGTCGAGCGGGCTCTCGTTGAAACGGAAGTTGCTCGTCGCGGCGACGACCTCGCCGTCTTCGACGACGTAGACGCCGTCGCGCGTGAGCCCGGTGAGGAGGAGCGTCTTCGGGTCGACCTCCCGGATGTACCACAGGCACGTGAGCAGGAGCCCGCGCTCGGTCGCGCCGATCAGGTCCTCGAGCCTTCCCGTGGCGCCCGGCAGCGCGAGCGAGAGGTTGCCGACCGGCGCGGTGGCGGTCGTGCCCGACCGCTCGGCTCCCGCGCGGTGGTAGCGGAGCCGCTCGAGCCGGCCAGCCCGCAGCCAGTCGGTCCGTCGCAGCGGGAGCCCGTTGTCGAACACCGAGACGTCGGCGCTCGAGACGCTGGTGGCGAGGAAGGGCGCGCACTCGAGCCCCCGCTCCTCCGGGTCGCTCCACAGGTCGAAGCCGAGCGGTGCCAGCGGCTCGCCGACCCTCGTGGCGCCGCCCGCCTTCGAGAAGACCGTCCGCCCCTCCTCCGACTCCCGGCCGCTCGCCGCATCGACGAGGAAGATCATGAGGTCCGCCACCGCGCCCGGAGGCAGGAGCACCTCGTGGCGGCCGGGCGCGACCTCGACGTGCCGGGCGGACCATCCGAGCCCGCGGCGCACCTGCTCCTCGAGAGGCTCGAGCTCCACGTCGAGGAAGTCGGCGCTGCCGACCCCGGCCCACGCCGAGGCGCCGTCCCTCCGCCCGACGAGCTGCAAGGCACCGGCCGGCTGGACGTAGCGGCGGCGCAGCCCGGTCGACGACGCGAGGTAGGTGGTCGTCACGCTGTGCTCGGCGAAGCCCGAGAGCACGCTCCGGTCGTCACGGGCGCGAGCAAAGGCTGCGGCGAGGCTGCGGACGACCGGCGACAGGCGGTCCAGCCCCGTGAGGGCGGGCGCCGCGTCGAAGTCCGCGTCCGCGTCGCCGACCACGAGCGGCGCGGCGTCGTCGGCGGTGCCGGCGGCCGCGTCCGCCTCGGCCACCAGCTCGTCGACGTCCACCTGCCCGCTTCGGCGCGCGACGCCCGCACGGCCCGGCCCTCCCGGGACGCCGGCCGGCTCGGCCAGAATCGCGGTCACGCGGCGATCGGCGCGGACGCCGTCGGTGGTGATGGTGTTGTTCGCGAAGCGGACGTCCACTTCGTGCGACTCCTCGACGATGGCGACGCACGGCCGGCCTGCCGAACGCAGCACGCGCTCGGCCACCTGAGAGGGGTGCGTGAGGCGGTCCTTGCTCACCGTCCCGCTTCCTCCCGGGTGTTCAGCACGCGCACGGCGCGTACGAGCACCGAGGGGCAGCCGTGGCTCACCGCGGCCACCTGCTCGGGCTGGCCCTTCCCGCAGTTGAACGCGCCGGCGAGAAGATAGGTCCCGTGGCCGCCGACGGCTTCCATCCCCCTCCAGAAGTCCGTCGTGGTCGCCTGGTACGCGACGTCACGGACCTGTCCTTCGAGCCTCCCGTCCCGGATCGCGTAGAACCGCTGGCCGGTGAACTGGAAGTTGTAGCGCTGCATGTCGATCGACCAGCTCTTGTCCCCGACCACGTAGATGCCACGGTCGACGCCGGCCACGAGCTCCTCGGTGGACGGACCTTCCCCGGGGGCCGGTCGGAGCGAGACGTTCGCCATCCGCTGGATGGGCACGTGGAGGGGCGAGTCGGCGAAGGCACAGCCGTTGGAGCGGCCGAGACCTTGTGACGCGGCGATCGCGCGGTCGAGCTGGTAGCCGGAGAGGACGCCGTCACGGACGATGTCGAAGGACTGCGCGGCCACGCCCTCGTCGTCGATCGCGACCGTAGCGAGGCCGTGCTCGGTGGTGCGGTCGCCGACCACCTGCATGGCGGGCGACCCGTACTGCAGCACGCCGAGGCCGTCGGGGGTCGCGAACGACGTCCCCGCGAACGCCGCCTCGTACCCCATCGCCCTGTCGAGCTCGGTGGCGTGGCCGATCGACTCGTGGATCGTGAGCCACAGGTTCGTCGGGTCGATGACGAGGTCGTAGGTGCCCGCCGCGACCGACGGGGC
>JAKAOD010000409.1 GCA_021823365.1 Actinomycetes bacterium
GCATGGCGCTCCTGCAGGCGTGGCCGGGGCGGGGCTTCTGGGTGGGGAGATCGGCGCGGCCCGGACGCCTGCTCGCCATGGTCGAGTCGATGGCCCGCACCCCTCAGCCCCACGTGCTGTCGGGCTGGCTCGCGGCGTTCGCGGGCTTCGACGCCGCGCACGGCTGGGCGGTGAACGTCGTCGTCGTGGCCGCGCTCGGCACGGTCGGGCTGCTGCTCGCCAGCGGCGCGCGGCCCCTCGTGGTCGCGGGGGCCCTGGTGGCGACCCCGCTGTGCCTTGCGACCTGGGTGCTCGTCCAGGACTTCGGGTTCCTCGGCGGCCTCGGGACCGACACGAACTCGATGGTCCCCCAGCTCCTCCTCCTGTGGGGCGGGGTGGTCGCCGTCGTGCGGGCTCCCGCGGGCGGGGGAGAGCCGTCGTTCGTCTCGGTGCGCGACGTGCTCGGACGACCCGGTCGGCGCTCGGAGGTGTTGAGCCCGGGCGTCCTCGCCCGCGCTGGGATGGGCGCGCTCTGCGGCTTCGTGGTCCTCGTCGGGGTCGTGCCGATGGCCGTCGCCTCGGCCAACCCGAACGCCGACCCGATTCTGAGCGAAGCCCTGAACGGCTCGCCGAACCAGGTGGACGCTCCGGCACCCGGGTTCAGCCTCGTCGACCAGCGGGGACGTCGGGTGTCGCTCCGGAGCCTCCGGGGCAAGGCCGTCGCGCTCACCTTCTTGGACCCGGTCTGCAATTCGGCGTGCCCCGTCATCGCGCAGGCCTTTCGCGTCGCCGACGAGATGCTCGGGAACGAGGCGAGCCGCACCGTCTTCGTGGCGATCGCCGCGAACCCCATCTACCGCTCGGTCGAGACGATCGACGCGTTCGACCGCGCGCAGCACCTGACCGGGGTGAAGAACTGGCTGTACCTCACGGGCTCGGTCGCACAGCTCACCAGGGCGTGGAACGCGTACGGGATCCAGGTGAGCGTCTTGTCCGCAGGTGCCATGGTCGCCCACTCCGAGGTCGCCTACATCATCGACCCCCACGGGCGCATGCGGGAGATCCTCGGCGACCAGACCGGGACAACATCGAGCGCACGATCGTCCACGGCCGGGATCGTCGCCGACGCGTTGCGCGCCGCGCTCTCGTCGTGACGGGGGCGCTCCGCCGCACGGCGACCGGTGCCGCGGCGCTGGTCGCCTGCATGGCGCTCACGTCGGCGCTCACCTCGGCGCTCGCCTCGGCAGCGGGCGCCCGGGCGACGCTCACCTCGGCGCGCACCTCGACGGCGGGCGCCCTGGCGGCGACCGCCGCAGCGCCGGACGTGCCGAGCGCTCGCGTCGCAGGCCTCGAGCAGACCTGGGAGACGCCCCAGGGGACGTGGGCCGTCATCGCCATGGGCCACTTGGACAGCAGCCTGAACACCTTCTGGCAGTTGCTCTTCCGGCCAGCCGGCACGTCCCGCTGGTCGCTCGTCACCCCCCGTGGCGTGGCGAGCAACGGGGGGCTGTCCGCCGCCACAGGGGGCCCTGCGGGAGCCGTCATCGCCGGGTTCCAGCCCAGCAAGCACCTCAGCTACTCGCCGCTCGCCGAGACCACCGACGAGGGAAGGCACTGGCGTGCGGGGGTCCTGCCGGCCGCGCTCGTCTTCGCCGCCGACGCGGTGGCGGTGGACGGACGCAACGCGATCGCGCTCGTGCGCACCGCGGGCGGGGCGCTCGTGAGGGCCGACGGGTCGATCACACGATGGTCGACCGCCGCGACGGTCGCGTCGCTCGGGTCGACCGCAGCGGGCCGAGCGTGCAAGCCGTCGGCGTTGAGCGCGGTGGCGGTCGCCGGAGGCGTCCCCGAGGTCGGCGCCGACTGCGCAGAGCCGGGAACCGTCGGGCTTTTCCGCGACGTGGGTGGCACCTGGGTCTCGAGCGCGCCGAAGGTCGCAGATGCACGGACCTCGACGCTCGACGTCGTGCGCCTGTGGAGCGGCCCCGCCGGGACAACCGCGCTGATCGAGGGGTCCGGCGCCGGCACGCGGTCGCTCGTCGTCGCGTGGCGGAGGTCGCCGGCCGGGCGTTGGGCGGTCTCGGCTCCCGCCGCCTTCGCCGGTGACGTGCTCTCGACCGCGACGGGCGCGGCCTCCACGGGCGCGGCCTCCGCGGGCGCGGCCTCCTCGGTCGCGGCCTCCTCGGTCGCGGTCGTCACGAGCGCGGGCTGGCACGCGCACGCGGTCGAGTCGATCGCGGGCCCCGGCGCGCGCTGGCGCTCGGACCGCACGCCTGCCGGCACGCAGGAGGTCGCCTTCGCCGGCGGAGGCCTCGATGCGCTCGTGGTGCACGCCAGCCGCGTCTCGGTGTGGCGGCTCGGTGCGTCCGGGCGCTGGCACGACACGCCGGTGCAGGTCACGGTCCCCATCGTGTACGGCTCGTCGACATGAACCGCCCGCCTGAGGCGGGCTCCCGGCGGCCTGTGCTCGGGGACGGGGCGCCGTAGCATCGCGGGTCGTGGACGGTCCGCCGCACGGGCCGGAGGCGCCGGTGCCCTGGCTGGCGTCGCCCCGGCACCTCCGCTGGCTCGCCTCCGTCGGGCTGGCGGCGCTGGCCGTGGTCGTCGTCTCGCTCTTCGTCTCGATCCACGAGACCAGCTCCATGGGCTCGATGGCCACCATCCAGACCGCAGGCTTCTCCCGCCCGGCCGCCACGACCCCCGTCGCCTTCTCGCTCCCGGTCCTCCAGCCCCGAGCGGGGCACCGGCATGCGACGAGCACCGCGTCGATGGCGTCTCTGCGCGGCCGTCCGATCGTCCTGAACCTGTGGGGGAGCTACTGCACGGTCTGCAGGCAGGAGACGCCGGCGGTGGAGTCGGTCGCACGCCGCGTCGGTGCGACTGTCACGTTCGTCGGCGTCGACACGGCGGACCAGCGGGGCACAGCGCTGCGGTTCCTCCGCCGCTACCACGTCACCTATCTCCAGCTGTTCGATCCCGGCGAGCGCGTCGCGTCCGGCTACGGGATCCCGGGGTTGCCGGTGACGGTCTTCGTGTCCGGCGCGGACAGCGTGGTCGGGGAGTACCTGGGCGCCCTCGACGCGAGGACGCTCACGCACTACCTCGGGACGCTCTTCGGCGTCCGGGTGCCCCCGCGGCCCCCGGTTGGGGCACGGGTCGGGGCCTCCGTGGTCAGGGGTGCTGGGAGATCGCGACCGCTCCCATCGCCAGGAACAGCGCCGTGAGGTAGGTGATCGAGTAGCCGAACAGGCGCATCGCCTGGCGCTGGCTCGGGTCGCGCCGGAGCGCCAGCGCGTAACGCACGAGCCCCGCGTCCAAGACGAGCGCGATGCCGAGGAACACCCAGCCCAGGTGGGCCACGACGACGAGCAGGACCGACAGCG
>JAKAOD010000410.1:0-2019 GCA_021823365.1 Actinomycetes bacterium
CAGGCCCATCGAAATGCTCCGCGAGCCGGTGCTCGGCTACGTCATGGAGCTCCTCACGGGGATGCAGCCGCTGAAAGCGCTCGGAGCTGTCCCCAGGGACACGGCTTCGCCCGCCGCGTGGTATCTCGTGGGCGGCGGGCTTCGGCGGCGTCTCCATCTCCTCGCGCGCAGCGCCGACGTGCTCGCAGGTCTTCACGGCAAGGGGCTCGCGTACTCCGATCCGTCGCCGCACAACATCTTCGTCTCGGAGAGCGCCGACGCGACTGAAGTTTGCTTCATCGACGCCGACAACATCCATTACGCGTCGGTCGCGGGCGTGCCCGCCGTCTACACGCCCGGCTACGGCGCACCCGAACTCGTGCGATGCACGAGCGGCGTCAACTCACTCACGGACGCGCACGCGTTTAGCGTGCTCGCGTTCCAGACGTTGTCGCTCGCCCACCCGCTGATCGGCGACGCGGTCAACGATGGACCTCCCGAGCGCGAAGAGGAGGCGCTGAGCGGCCAGCTCCCCTGGATCGACGATCCGAACAAGGACACCAACCGCGGGTCCTACGGCATCCCGCGGTCTTGGGTCTTGTCTGGAAGGCTCCTCGGCATTGCAGGGCGAGCCTTCGGTGCGGGCCTCCAAGATCCCACACAGCGTCCTGGTGTCTCCGAGTGGGCTGAGTGTCTGCACGGCGCCGCTGACGCGACGCTGTCCTGCCGCTCCTGCAAGGGGACGTACTACCTCAACGCGAAGCAGTGCCCGTGGTGTGACGAGCCTCGGCCCACGTTTGCGACGGCCGCCTTCAACCTGTGGGACCCATCGCTCGGGCCAGGAGCGGAGTTATTGCGGAAGCCCTCGGGTGATCGACGGCCGGCTGTGGTGGCAGCGGTCCTGGCGCTGACCGACGGCGAGACCGTCAAGGTCACGCAGCGACTCGCGCACGGCCGCGACGGCGCCGCTGCGAGTCAGCCGGTCATCGAGCTGCATCTCGCGGGCTCGCGTCTCTCGCTTCGCAGCGTGGACGGCGCTCGCTACGTGCTCTCGTCGCCCAGCGGCGGACGTGAGTCCGAGGTCACTGATCGCGTGAAGGAGATCCGCCTCGAGCCCGGCGTGGCCTCGTGGCGTCTGCATCTCGGACCTGCGGACAGCCTGCACCGCATCGTCAGCTTTGAACTGCGGCCGAGAGGTGCCCGATGAACATCAACGACTTGGCTTCGGGAGAGATCTCGACCATCGAGGTCGTGCCGAGCGCGGCCGCCGACTTCGACATTGTGGTCGAGCCCCGCGCCGAAGCGTCTCTGCAGTTCTCGGACGTCACCGGCGACTCCCTGCTGCGCATCGGCGCCAGCGTGTGGAGCGTCGTGGGTGCTGACAAGCGAGCAGCCGCAGCACTCCAGCGCCTTCGCGATCGGAATCTCCCACGCGTCGTGTGGGTCGCCTCGGTCCGCCCGAAGGGCAAGAAGAGCGAGGCGGTGCTGCTGCAGGTTCACGAGTTCCCCGCGCGATACGACTGGCCCGACCAGGTCGACATCGGCGTCGACGACAGGCTCGTCGAACAGGTGCGGCAGAAACTCGGGCGCATCATCGCGGCCAGCGAGACCACGCAGTGGCTGAGCGACCGCTTCCTGCTGCCGGCCACGGACGGCAGCGCCCGGGTCTTCTTGTCGGGTAGCCCGACACCGGAGACTGACCAGCGAGGGGCGTTCCGACTGCACGGGCGAGGCTATGCGATCGACGTGGCGAAGGGGCGCGACGACAAGCTCCTCGCCACACGGATCGTCGAAGCGAAGCGCGGCAGAACGCCGGACGAGCGCCGTCCCGTGGTCCTCGTGCTCGGCCGCGTCAGGTTCTGTGACGCGACAATCGCAGGCGCGTTTCGCGGTACCGCGAGGACCCAGCTCGACCATCTCGTCGAACAGGCCGGCAGCTACCTCAACATCTGGCGTGAGTACAACAAGCTGGAGCGCGAGAGCGTCCTGCGGCGCGCGCGTACGCTGGGCTGGCTTCGTTACAGCAAGCGCCAACTCCAG
>JAKAOD010000410.1:2029-3358 GCA_021823365.1 Actinomycetes bacterium
GCGCTTCTTTGTTCAAGACGCGAAGCAGTTCGAGACCGCGCTCGAGGTGTTGCGCAACGCCGAGGACGTCGATCTCGAAGCGGCCCAGAACCCGCCCCCCGAGCTGCAGCAGGTGACCGACGAGCTACCGGCGAATGCGGAGGAAGCGCCGGCGCGGTCGCAGCACTCTCGGATCTTTGTCGGTGCCTTCTCCGGCGCGGAGATTCAGCGTCGCACAATGGACCTCCAGCCTCCGATCGACAGCGATGACCGTGAGCCGCCCGACAGCGGCGTGCTGTTCATGAGCGTGAGCGGTGATCGGAAGCGCCTGGAGCGCCGCGAGGAGGCGCAGTCGCTCATCGCCTCCGCCGAATGCCCGATGCCCCAGCTCGGGCTCCTCCTGGAAGGCAGCGCTGTCCCCGAACGTCGACGTAAGACCGAGGACGCGCTCTCCCAGGCGGCGCGAGAGGTATTCGGTGGAGAGCCCACCGCGCGGCAGATCGAGGCGCTTCGCGTCGCGCTCAACACGCCTGACGTCGCGCTGATCCAGGGGCCTCCTGGTACTGGGAAGACGAAGACGATCGCGGCGCTCGAGGCACGGCTCGCCGAGCTGTCGGAGGACGATCTCGCGGGTCAGACCCTGCTAACGAGCTACCAGCACGACGCCGTCGAGAACGCGGCGTCACGGACCCTCGTGTTCGGCCTGCCCGCGATCAAGGTGGGCCGCAAACGCGGGACGACCGACCAGAGCGATGGCTTCGACCGATGGCGCCGCGAGAGGGCTGACGCCGTTCGCGCGGATTTGGCGACCCTCCCCGAGCGTCCCGTGACCGAGGCGCTACGCAAGGTGCGGGCGTTGGCTGCCGCATACGTCGCGTCACCGCTCACCGCCGACGAGTCGCTGCGCGTGGTGTGCGAGATTCAAGAGCTTTGCCGCAGCTACGTCCCGCCCTCGCTCAATGACCGCCTTGAGGTCCTGCGCCACGAGCTCTCGCGGTCGCCGATGAAGCTCGGCGACGCCAACGACGATGAGCGCGCGCTCGCCCTCAAGGCCGTCCGTGCACTTCGAACGGAGCCGGCGGCCTTTGGGGATGACGGGCCTCGGAACGCGGGCCGCGCGCTCATTCGCCTCAAGAACATGGGCCTGTACGACGAGGCCAAGCACCGGGTGCTGAGCGATGCAGCGGAGGGGACCGAGGACAACGCCCCGCCCTTCCTCGCCGCGTTGCAGTCGTTGCAGGACGAGCTGATCGACCAACTCGCGGCAGAGAAGCCGGTGGGGGCTCCATTGGTCCACGGCGACCTCGAGAGGCTCTTGCCCGAGATCGTGGATGCCCTCTACGGCCAGGC
>JAKAOD010000411.1 GCA_021823365.1 Actinomycetes bacterium
ACACCACTCGGTGTCGGGTACGATGAAGACGCTCCAGGGCCAACGTCGTCCCCGGGCGAGCGCACCCATTCGACCGGTGCCGCCCAGAGCGGCGCCTCGAGCCAACCGGAGGACGACGACTCCGTGGACCCAGTGACGGCACCCGCCGCCAGCGCCGGAACCCTCCGGCCGGTTCCGCCATCCCGCGGCGGCCTGTACGACCCACGCTTCGAGCACGACGCGTGCGGCATCGGGATGGTCGCGCGCCTGTCGGGCGAGGCCGGGCACGACATCGTGGAGACCGGCCTCACCGTGCTCGAGCGGCTCGCGCACCGGGGTGCGACCGGCGCCGAAGAGGACTCCGGAGACGGGTCGGGGATCCTCGTCCAGGTCCCGCACCGGTTCCTGGCGGGCCTCGCCGCGGAGAGCGGGGTGACGATGCCCGCACCCGGCACCTACGCCGTCGGCTGCGTGTTCCTCCCTCTCGACGAGGACGACGCCGCGAAGGCGCGCGCGCAGCTGGAGGCGATCGCGGGGGAGGAGGGGATGGCGGTCCGCTGGTGGCGCGAGGTCCCCACCGACCCCTCGTGCCTCGGCGAGGCGGCGCGGCGGGCGATGCCCCGCATCGAGCAGGTCGTCGTCGTCCCTACCGACGGCCCGTGGGCCGCCGCGCGGGCAGGGGCCGAGTCCGGCGCGGCCGACCCACTCACGGCCGACCCACTCGCGGCCGACCCACTCACCGTCGACCCACTCACCGTCGACCGCCTGGCGTACGTCGTGCGCAAGCGCGCCGAGCACGCAGTCGACGGCCTCTACCTGCCGTCGCTGTCCGCTCGCACGTTGGTCTACAAGGGCATGCTCACGTCGCATCAGCTCCGGCGCTTCTACCCCGAGCTGTCGGAGGCGAGCTTCGAGAGCGCCCTCGCGCTCGTGCACTCGCGCTTCTCCACCAACACGTTCCCGAGCTGGCCGCTCGCGCACCCCTACCGGTACCTCGCGCACAACGGCGAGATCAACACGCTCGCGGGCAACCGCAACTGGATGCGGGCAAGGGAAGCGCTGCTGGAGACGGCGAACCTGCCGGGCGACCTCGAGAGGATCTTCCCGATCTGCACGCCGGGGGCGAGCGACTCCGCCACGTTCGACGAGGTGCTGGAGCTCCTCCACCTCGCAGGACGCTCGCTGCCGCACGCGGTCCTCATGATGATCCCCGAGGCCTGGGAGAACCACGAGGCGATGGACCCGGCCCGCAGGGCCTTCTACGCCTACCACGCCTCGCTCATGGAGCCGTGGGACGGCCCGGCCGCCGTCGTCTTCACCGACGGGACGGTCGTGGGCGCCGTCCTCGACCGCAACGGGCTCCGACCGGCACGCTACTGGGTGACCGACGACGGGCGCGTCGTGCTGGCGAGCGAGGTCGGCGTCCTCGACGCGGCACCGGGCGACGTCGTGCACAAGGGCCGCTTGCAGCCGGGCCGGATGTTCCTCGTCGACACCGAGAAGGGTCGCATCGTCGAGGACGCGGAGGTGAAGGCCGAGCTCGCCGCCGAGCACCCCTACGCCGACTTCCTCGCGGCGGACCAGGTGCACCTGCACCAGCTCCCGGAGCGCCACATGCTGACGCCGCAGCATGCGAGCGTCGTGACCCATCAGCGCCTGTTCGGCTACACCACCGAAGAGCTGCGGGTCATCGTGGCCCCGATGGCGCGCACCGGCACAGAGCCGATCGGCTCCATGGGGTCGGACAGCGCGATCGCGGTGCTCTCGGAGCGTTCCCGCCTGCTCTACGACTACTTCACCCAGCTCTTCGCGCAGGTCACCAACCCGCCGCTCGACGCGATCAGAGAGGAGCTCGTCACCTCGCTCGGCGCGACGATCGGGCCGGAGGGCAACCTGCTCGACGCGCGCCCCGGCCAGTGCCGCCAGATCCTCCTGCCCCAGCCCGTCATCGACCGCGACGACCTGGCGAAGCTCATGTACGTGAACGAGCGGACAGAGACGCCCGGCTTCAAGGCCTTCACGATCGACGCGCTGTTCCGAGTCGAGGACGCCGGCCGGCCCGGATCGCCCACCGCCACGACGCCCACCGCCACGACGCCCACCGCCGCCGGCGGCGAGGCGCTCGCCGCCGCGCTTGCGGACGTGCGCAGCCGGGTCTCGGCGGCGATCGCCGGCGGCGCGAACCTGATCGTCCTGTCCGACCGCCACTCGACGGCGGAGCTCGCGCCGATCCCGTCGCTGCTCGCCACTGCGGCGGTCCACCACCACCTCGTCCGCGAGCGCACGCGCACGAAGGTCGGGCTCGTCGTCGAGACGGGGGACGCGCGCGAGGTCCACCACGTCGCGCTGCTCATCGGCTACGGCGCCGCGGCGGTCAACCCGTACCTGGCGCTCGACTCGATCGACGACATGATCGCGAGCGGCCGGCTCCAGGGCGTGACGCCGCGCCAGGCGAGGAAGCACTACCTGAAGGCGCTCTGCAAGGGCGTGCTGAAGGTCATGTCCAAGATGGGGATCTCGACGGTCGCCTCCTACACCGGGGCGCAGGTGTTCGAGGCGATCGGGCTCGACCGTGGCGTCGTCGACGAGTACTTCACCGGCACCCCGAGCCGGATCGGCGGGGTGGGGCTCGACGTGCTCGCCGCAGAGGTCGCGGCCCGCCACGCCGCCGCCCATCCCGCGCGGCCCACCTCCCGCGCGCACCGCGAGCTCGAGGTCGGCGGCGAGTACCAGTGGCGGCGCGAGGGGGAGCACCACCTGTTCAACCCGCGCACCGTCTTCAAGCTCCAGCACGCCACCCGTGCCAAGCGCTACGAGATCTTCAAGGAGTACTCCGCGGCGGTGGACGACCAGTCGGCGCGCCTCGCGACGTTGCGGGGCCTGCTCGAGCTCCGGCCCGGGCCCGCCGGCCCGGTGCCGATCGACGAGGTGGAGCCTGTGAGCGAGATCGTGAAGCGGTTCTCCACCGGAGCGATGTCGTACGGATCGATCTCGGCCGAGGCGCACGAGACGCTCGCGATCGCGATGAACCGCCTCGGCGCCCGCTCGAACACCGGGGAGGGCGGAGAGGACGCGAGGCGCTTCGTCCGCGACGACAACGGCGACAGCCGGCGGAGCGCGATCAAGCAGGTCGCATCGGGGCGCTTCGGCGTGACGAGCGAGTACCTCGTGAACGCCGACGACCTCCAGATCAAGATCTCCCAGGGGGCGAAGCCGGGGGAGGGCGGGCAGCTGCCGGGCCACAAGGTGTACCCGTGGATCGCGCGCACGCGCCACTCGACGCCCGGCGTGGGGCTCATCTCGCCGCCGCCGCACCACGACATCTACTCGATCGAGGACATCGCGCAGCTCATCTGTGACCTGAAGTCGGCGAACCCG
>JAKAOD010000015.1 GCA_021823365.1 Actinomycetes bacterium
AGCGCTCCCAGCTCACATAGCCGGGGTTGTGGTCGACGATCAGCCCCTCCCCCTCCTCGCGCGGCACCTGGCGGGTGCGCGAGACGATGCGGCCCTGCGCGTCGAGGCGCTTCTCGGTCCGATTGCGGCCGAAGACGAACGCGCCGGCATAGGCGGGGTTCGTGAGGAAGTCGTGGATCGCCGGATAGCTGGCGGGTGCCCAGGTGATCCGCCGGGCACCGCCCGGACGGCGCGGCATGAGGACGTTGTCGCCGCGAAGCGACAGCATCACCTGCCGGGCGGTGCCGAGCTCGTCGAAGCGCCGGAAGACCGTGGCGATCGCCTCTCGAACGGCTTCATCGAGGTCGAGCACCACCCGGTCGTCCTCGTCATAGACGAACCCGATGGGCACGCCCTGGCGGAGCTCGCCCTTGGCAGCCTTGTGCCGCAGGCCGGCTGTCAGCCGGTGGCGGATGAGATGCAGCTCTGCCTCCGACATCGTCCCCTTCAGGCCGAGGACGAGACGATCGTTGAAGTCTGCGGGGTGATAGAGGCCGTCACCGTCAGCGATCAAGGTGTCAGTGAGCGCACAGAGGTCGAGGAGCTGATACCAGTCGGCGTTGTTGCGGGCGAGGCGGGAGACCTCGATGCCGAGGATGATCCCGACCTTGCCGAGGCCGACCTCGGCGACGAGGTGCTGGAAGCCTTCCCGGGCGGTTGCCTCGGCGCCCGAGCGTCCGAGGTCGTCATCGACGACGACCACCTGACGCGCCGGCCAGCCGAGGCTCTGAGCCTTCGAGGCGAGCTCGTATTGGCGCTCGAGGCTCTCGGTGTGCTCGCGGACCTGGGTGAGGGTCGACTGGCGGACATAGACGTAGGCGTCGCGCTCGAGATGCGCGGCGGTGACCTTGCTGGCGAGCTCGGAGGTAAGGGTCATCGCTCGATGCCCTCATCCCCGTCGCGCACCACGACGCTTGCCTCGATCATCCGCGCAAGCAGCCGAACGACGAGCTCCCGGGCATCCTCGGGCAGTCCCCACCACCGCTCGAAGGGGGTAGATGGGCAGTTGGCGATGTCCAGCCTCAGCTGAGCGGGCGCGGCTATTCTGAGCCTTCGCAAAGAGGCTCACCTCCCTTGTTCGTTGGCGCGTGCAGGGTCGGTCGAGCCTATTTGCGCGTCTTGGGGCGAGCGGTGGACCGCTCCGGCGGGCTCAACGCCGTGACGAGCGCCCGAAGGCCACGGATGCCTTCGACGCTGAGCGCGCTCTCCCGGATCACGGCCGAAGGCGCCGCCCCGAGCACGTCCGTGGCGTCGGCCGGGATGGTCCCGGGCGAGCCGTCCGGCAGCACGACGACGAGGAGCAGCGCTCCCTTCCAGCGCTTGAAGCCGATGGCTTCGAGCAGCTGCCCGCAGAGCGGGTGGACCTCGGAGGTGACCCGCACCCCGCAGGGCAGCACACCGCGAAGCTGTTGCAGTCTGTCGCTATCCCGACCGGGGCCGGCAAGTCGTACTTCTGCGAGGCGATCGCCCATGGCGTGATCGACGCCGGGATGCGGGTCAGCTGGTTCAGCCTCGAGTCGCTCACGGCCACGCTCGCCCGGGCGAAGGTCGACGCCTCGATCACCAGGGTGATCACCCGCATCTGTCGGGCGGAGCTCATCGTGGTCGACGACATCGGGATGCTTCCGGCCGGCCAGGATGCCGCGGAGGCCTTCTATCGCGTCGTCGATGCCGCCTACGAGCGCCGGAGCGTGGCGGTGACCTCGAACATCCACCCTTCTGGCTTCGACACGATCATGCCGAAGTCGATCGCCACCGCGGCGGTCGATCGGCTCTTGCACCATGCCCACCTCGTCGCCACCGAAGGGCCCTCGGTGCGCCTCGAGGAGGCCATGGCCGGTGCCGGCGTCGTGGCGCTTCAGAGCTGAGCGTGCTCGTCGCCCTCCTCTTGGCCGTCTTCGTGCTGGTGGTCGCCACGCCCGCTGGCCATACCGGGGCGCGAGGCGAGCCTCTCCGGTCCCTCCTGGTGTCAAAGAGGGCGCCCACCGGGGTCGTCGAGGCTCGCTGCCGGGCGCCGCCGCCTCTCGGGAGAGGCCCCCGGGGACCGACGTCACCGCCCGATCCGTCCACCCGACCAAGCGATCACCGATCCAACCAACCCGCCGTCCAAAGGTTCCGCCTTCACCCGACGCCGGTCCCCTCGCGGGGAGATCTCGTGTCCGTCCGCGTGGAGCTTCGATGTCCGCCAGCGGGGAGAACGGCTGTCCGCCTGCGTGGAGATTCTGCTGACCGTTGACACCAGCGGCTTCGCGTTCGGGCCGCGGTCGGAGATGCGAGTTTCTCGGGTGGATTTCTCGGGGCTTGCTCAACCTGCCCCACGCATGCGTACGCAGGGTGTGCGCGGCGCGATCGAGCCGGTGAGCTGCGGGTTCCCGTTGGCTGGCACGTTGACGGCGCCTACTGAGCCCCGCTTGCGTGTGCATGCACAGGGCATGCGTATGCACTGCACTGATCAACGGGGTCTCCGACGAAAGTGGCTCGATGGCGCGCTGGAGCTGGCCACGTCGCTGCGAGAGCCGTTGCAATTGACGCCCCGTCACCGGGACTGACCACCGGCGGCCTATACGGACGGGGGACCAGGACGTATGCGGCCCGGGCGGTGCCCACGAGCCGTTCGGCCGGCGGGACCACCTGGGGTGCGAGTCTCGTGCTCACCCATCCGGCTTGCTGCTTGCGCGCTAGAATGCATGACTCAGTCAACAATATATGGAGGTGAGCATGCGCGAGGTGATCGAAGGCAGCTTCGAGGTGACGGAGTGGCACGAGGAGCCAGCGGTCGGCCTGGAGGGCACTGCGAAGGTGACCACGACTCGGATCGGGCAGCGCTTCAGCGGTGGGATCGAGGCGGAGACGGTGGCGGACATGGTGATGACCTACCGTCTCGATGGCACCGCCGAGTTTCTCGGTCATCACCGGGTCCTTGGCAAGGTGGGCCAGCATGCCGGAAGCTTCGTCATGAGAGCCACCGGATCCTACGACGGGTCCGTGGCACGCACCGACTTCGAGGTGATCGACGGCTCTGGCAGCGGGGAGCTGGCTGGGATCAGTGGCTCTGGAGCCGCCTCCGCCGGTCACGGCAGCACCGGGACCTACCGCCTCGAGCTGGACCTTCCGGGTGGTCAGTAGCGCTCCCCTTCAGCCTGCCAACCTGCTCGGCGCTCTGGCGCTCGGCGTGGTCGATCGGCTGGACGCGTCCCTCGACGCGACGGTCGGCCGTTCGCAGAGCGCGGCAGCCGCGCTCTCGGCGCTCGATCAGTTCCTGAACGCGCCCGGTATCGACCGCCTGGCCCAGGTGCTCGGCCTCACCCAGTCCGGCGCGGTGCGCTTGGTCGACCGCCTCGCCCGCGACGGATACGTGCGCAGGGCCCCCGGTGCCGACGGCCGCAGCGTGGCGGTCCGGCTGACCACTGCGGGCAGGCGCGCCGCCCGGCGGGTGCGCGAGCAGCGCCTTGAGCTGCTCGAGGAGTTGGTGAGCTCCCTCGATGAGGACGAGCAAGCGGCCTTCGCCGCCCTCGCTGGTCGCTTGCTCGCCGCCATGATGCGAGAGCCCGGGGCCGTCCGATGGACCTGCCGGTTGTGCGACGTCCATGCTTGTGGGCGCCCCGACGGCCTCTGCCCTCTCGAGCAAGAGGCCCGTCGCCGCTACGGCTGATCGACGGCGACTGCAATGGGCCGTGCCAACCTCCTTTGGTGCGCGAGGCCACTCTGTCAACGCGGTCACTGCCCGTCCGCTGGCGGGACCAGCTACTGCGAGACGCAGTCGGTGCGCGTCGTGGGCCCTTGTCCCGAGCGCTCTTGTGGGGTTTCGCCCGACCGGGCGCTCACGTCCCAGCCGCTTCAGCAGGCCGGTGGCTCGGCGCGGACCTGGCGCGGCGGCGAAGAAGCGCGGCAGCGACGAGGAGGCCCCAGAGGAGAAACCACGGGTCCCACAGGTACGCGTGCCAGGCGTAGGCCCGCCGCTCGGAAGCGGGACGGCTGCCCATCATCTCGACAAGGATCTCGGTGGCGCTCCACGCGAAGCCGTAGACGACGAGGACGGCAGCCTCGAGCCACGCGAGGACCGCGGCGCGCCGAGCCCAGCCTCCCGCGAGCACTTCGCTGACCACGATGAGCGGCACCAGCGCGGCGAGCACCTTCAACACGACCGCCGCCCACACCCCGGCCACGGCGGCCGGGCCCGGGCCACCTGGTCGTGCGAGCGATGCCCCGACCGTCGAGAGAAGCCAGGTACCGCCCGAAGCCCAGTAGGCGCTGATACCCGCGTATGCAAGGCCCACGAGACATGCGGCAAGCGCCGCCGCGGTGCCCGGGCGGCTGTGGCCCGCCCTGGCGGTCCGGCTAATCCCCACCACCATACGGTAGCGTACGGTAGTGGCGCTGTCGAGGAGCGACTGGGTCGAAGCCGGGTTGGCCGCGCTTTGCAGCGCAGGTCTCGACGCCGTCGCCGTCGAGCCGCTCGCGAGGGCCCTCGGCGCGACGAAGGGAAGCTTCTACTGGCACTTCGCTGATCGCGCCGAGCTGGTGGCTGCCGTCCTCGAGCTGTGGGAGCAGCGTGAGACGACCGAGGTGATCGCGGGCATTGCCGCTGTCGCCGACCCCCGGGAGCGCCTGGCTGCCCTCGGCGCAAGCGCCTACGCCCATTCCGCCACCGGGACCGCCCTCGCCACGCTCTTGACCCACCTCGACGACCCGAGAGTGGCAGAGGTGCTCGGGCGTGTCACCCGCACCCGCCTGGCCTTCCTCGCCGAGCTCTATGCGGTCCTCGACTGCGACCATCCACAGCTTCGAGCCCGCTTGGCGTACGCGCTCTACCTGGGCGTGGCGCTGCTTCGAGGCGCGGACCCTGCCGGCGACCCCGTCGAGGAGGACCGCGGGGTCTTCCTCGCCCTCGCCGTCGAGCTGATGTGGCCGGGCACGGGCGCCACGACTTGAGCGCGGCAGGGTCACGCGAGGTGGCTCGTGGCTCGGTGCAAAGGAGCCGGCGCCTCTGGCGCCTCGAGCTGGACGACGAGGAGCGCCGCGGGCGCTCACCGGTGCCGTGGGTGGGCAAGGAGGAGGCGGCCGTCGCGGCGTCTTTCGCCGCAGTCGGGAGGCCCTGCCCGGTCTGTGGCCGGGGCGGGCGCCAGATGCTGGTCGGCTCGGACCCGGTCCGTCGCTTCGTCGTCGCGGCGTGCGGCGACGCATTCGGTGACGGGCCGGGATGCGGGCATTCCGAGGCCGTCTGCGACGAGGCGACCGGGACAAGCGAGCCGGGCTGAGCGGGGCCGGCGACTCTGGGCGGTCGGTGCCGACGGGGAAGGGATTGAGCATGAGAAGGTCGGTGGTGGGACTGACTGATGCGATCGCGCGATCGGGACGCGATAGCACGCATCACAACTGCATGGGACGTGCCAAGTGGCAGCCGAGCCTCCTGCACCCCGTCTGCACCGGCTTCACGATCGAGATCGGTCGCCCGGTCGCGCCCGAGCCGTTGCCCATCTCGGCGACCAGCCGATGAGCCGCGCGTGCATGGGCTCGGCATGGGATGATCTCACCGGACTGGCGGCTGCGTTGTTCCACCCCGCCAGTGCTATGTTTCAGGAGGTTAGCCCGCAGGAGGCTCCTGCCCGGACGTCGGCTTCGACCAGGGCAGCGGGTCGCCAGAGTCCCGGAACAGTTTGAAGGCGGCGACGACTTGGCACGCGCCGACGATCGCCGTGATCCAGATCCCGACGCGCGGTCCATAGCTGTAGGTGGCGACGCCAGCTACCCCGCCGCCACCGCTCGGAAGAGTCGCCCAGCGCAGGACAACGATCACGGTCCCGAGCAGCGACAGGCCGAGCACGAGGACAGTCGGGCGCACCGGCACGGCCGTGAGCCGCACCTCGGACCGCTGGAGGAGCACGACCACACCGGCGGCGACGATCAGTAGGCCGCCCAGCCATCCGTAACTCGTGTTCCAGCCGCTCACTGAGGCGCTGAACCCCCCGACGGACACCCCGTACCAGGCAAGGAACAGCGAGATCAACGCGAGCACGCCCGCCCCGACCATCACCTGATCCAGCCGCGAAAGCTTCTTCAGATCGAGCTGCGCCACGTCGCACCTCCGAGCCAAGTCCGGCCGAGACGCCCTTGTCCCGGCCCGATCTGCCACTTCCCTCCCTGAACTCCGACTGCCAGTGCCATCTATCTGGACCGTTGCCCCCAAGAAGTCAATCTTGCTATGCGAATTCAGGTTGCACAAGGGTTGGCACGCGAATCCGCGTCCGAGCCGTCACCGCACGTAGCGGCAAGATGACAGCCGCGGGGCGCGGCCAGCCTTCGGCCGCGAACGCCTCGCCTCGCGTTTGCGCCGAAGCTCTCTGCGCCCATCTCGGTGTGCGCTGCTCAACCCTACAACTGATTCGATCGAGCTCGTGTCGGTGTTCAGGGCTCTCGGATTCGGCGCCGCAGAGGCGGACCGCTGCTTCAGGCGCTGAGTAGCCCGACCGGACCGTTTTGCGCCGGCAGCGAATGCTTGCGACGTGCAACAGCGACTCGGCAAGGGCTTCGCCGTGGCCGAAACTCGCAAGGCTCGGGTGGTGCTGAACGGGACGCACTTCGAGCTGGAAGACCCGCCAAGGTCGACGTGCGCGAAGCCCCGAGCGCTGCCTGCCCATCGAGGAGAGCCGCTATGACGACCGCCTCTGGCCGTCCGACGCGTCGAGCCCACGGGACGCCGCGGCGATCCACGTCGGGAACGAGTACCCCGGTGACTGGCAGGTCGTCGGCCTGGTCGACCTCGACACGGGCGAGGCGGCTGAGGCGGTCGCGCCGCGGACCTCGTTCGAGGAGGACCCGGTCGCGGCGGCCGCACCGGCGCGACGGACGCTTCGGCGGCTGCAGGCCTTGTTCTCGAAGGAGACCTGGCAGATCGGCGGGAGCGGGGCAGAGCTCCTCCGGGCGGTTGCTGAGGAGCTGGTCCGCGCCGGCCACGACCACGCCGCCTACGCACCAGGGCCGGACGGGCCGCGCTGGTGCGGCGAAGAGTGGGTCGAAGGTCTCGCGGACGTGGGCTCTTGAGATCGAGGAAAGGAGCCGCAGATGGCCGTGAAGGAGACCAGCGACGCTAAACGGCTCGGAGCGATTGGCGATGCTGCGGTGGCGGCACCGGTCCGCTTCTTGCTCGACGAGGCCAAGCTCGCCGAGGTCTTCGCCGAGAAGGTCGAGGACAAGGAGGAGCCGGCGTCGCTCAGGCAGTACTCGGGCGAGTCGCAGTCGGCCCAGCTCGCCTCGCTCGTCTACGACACCCAGGTGGCCGGCGTGCTCGTCCTCGACCCCGAGGACGAGGTGTGCCTGGGTGCCGATGCCGGCGAAGGCGCCCGGGAGGCGGTGGGGCGTCTGGCGGCCGAGGTGGTCGAGCGCCTCGGCAGGGCGCGGGCGGAGCTCGCGCTCGACGAGCTCGTGCACGACATCGCCGCGCCCTCGGCGGCGGACGCGAACAACGGCGGGGTCGAGGCCCAGGTGGCCTATCTCGTCGAGGCGCTCGGAGCGGATGAGGCGCGGTTGGTGCTTTTCAAGCGGGCGCGACAGCTTTCGCCCGAGCGGGCCGTCGCGATCTACGACAACTACAGCTCCGCGTTCTCCGAGCTGTCGGCGGTGGTGGAGGATCTCGAGGAGGAGGAGTACAGCGCTCGGGTGGTAGACATCGTGCGCGAGCGCCTCGTCGGGGCGGCCGAGGCGATGTGCGGCACCGGGCTCGAGGCGGAGATCGTGATCTGCGACTTCGCGGGCAAGATGTGGGCGCTGACGGGCGGGATGAGCTACGGGGACTACCCGACCGAGGCGTACGAGGAGGTGGCGCTCGTCGGCGACGCTGGTATCGGGGACGAGCCGGTCGCTCGTGGCGGAACGGGAGGGTGATCGTGGCCATCCGCTACGCCGATCTGGTGCGGCGGTCGCACAGGGCCTCGGGCCGATCTCACGCACGCTTCGCCGCGGCGGGCTTGCACCCCGGCTCGAGGGCTTCGGGGGGAACGTCCTCGGCCTCGTGGTGCGGGACGGGCGGACAGAGGAGTTGGTCACCTGCGACGAGGAGCTCGACGACATCAAGCAATGCGACGGCGGTCTTGACCAGTGGCAGGAGCGCCGTGGAGCCGGAGCGCGACCGAACGCTGTCTCGAGGTCGGGCAGCGTCGTCGACAGCGCCTCGGCGCCGGCAACATCGGCCTTCGCGAGACAGATCCCCGTCAGCGGCGGCGAGAGCAGCTCCTCGATACTCGCACGACCTTCGTCGCCGTTCGGCACGCGGACCCAGATCTCAGCCGAGTGCTCCTCGGCAGGAGGAAGGTTCGCGAGCCACGTGGCGGCCGCACGCCGCTGGCCGTGCCGCGGGAGCGACGCCGTCCTCGAGATCGACGATTATGGCGTCGGCTCGGCGTTCGAGAGCTTGCTCGAGCTTGCCTGAGGCATCGCCGGGCACGAATAGATAGCTTCGGGGCGGGGCGTCTGTCACCGCCGTACTCCCGTCTCGGCGTCGAGAAACACAGCGACTTGACCGTCGGGCCGCACGGCCTCGGCGTGCCAGCTCGCGTCGTCCTCCCGGCCGATCCCGATTCTGACGGTGTCGCCGTCGAAGACTGGCGCTTCCATCCGGTACGTCACGCGCACGAGCTGCCCGGCGACGCATTCGACTTCGCGCGTGAGGATGACCGCCAGGAGTGGGCCGTGCACAACAAGACCCGGATATCCCTCGGTCCCGGTCGCATACTCCCGATCGTAGTGGATCCGGTGCGCGTTCCAGGTGGCGGCGGAGAAGCGGAAGAGCAACACGGGGTCGAAGCCACGAGTCTGCGCGAGCGGAACCCTCGTCGAAGAATGCGCGTTCGCTTCGGCGACGTGGACCGCTTGCGCGGCTGTGTCGCTTCGCGTCGCGGGGCCACGGTAGAGCACTGTCTGGGTCTCCAGACGAACGGCGCGCCCTTCCTGCGCATAGGTATGGACGTAACTGGCAATGGCCAGCGGCCCGCGGCGGCCCTCGCGTGTCGACAGGCTAGCGAGGTGCGACCGCCGCGTCGCGGGCGTGCCGAGTCGGAAGGGCGCGAGCGCCTCGATCCGAGAGCCGCCCGCCATCCGCCGGGGATAGCGGTCTACAAGTTCGTCACGACGTCGAGGGTGCCCGTCGTAGCCCATCTCGTCTGGCGCTGCGAGTTCGGGGAAGTACGCCCAGTGCCAGAGCAGCGGCAGCTCCTCGCCGACCGAGAAGCGCCGCGGGTCGCCGATGACGCTCGCGAGACGCGAGGCGGCCTCGGGCGCCATGTGGTCGGAACGGACTTCCGGCTCGTCGCCGAGCACTCGAGCCGTCCGTGTTTCGTCTCCTCCGCTGCTCATTGCGCCTCCTCCAGCTTGACCATCGAACGCTTGAGCAGCTGGGCGAAGTCGACCACCTCGACCTCGCGTTGCTTTCGCCGTGTGCGCGAGGCGTCCTCGGGCAGGATCGTGCAGCACGGGCACGCAGTGGCGATGATGTCGGCCCTGGTCCTCAGTGTGTCGTCGGCTCGCATGTCGTTGGTCTGGGCGCCAAGGCGCTCCTCGAGCCACATTCGCGCGCCCGCCGCGCCGCAACAGCGGCCCCATTCCCAAGAGCACCCCATCTCGACTCGGTGCGTGCCGGCCATCGTGTCGAGAACTGAGCGGCGCTCATCGAACACCCGGTTGCGGCGGCCGAGGTAGCACGGGTCCTGGTAGGTCACGGTCCGCGGGACCCGGCCCGCAAGCAGCCGGTCGTCGGCGACGAGCCGCTGGCGCAGCCGGCCGTCGTGGAGGACGCTGAAGTGGCCGCCGAGCGCAGGGTGCTCGTCAGTGATCGTCTCGAAACAGTACGGGCAGGACGCGACGATCGTCAGGACTCCCGCCTCCACGAGGGTCGCGATGTTCGCCCTCGCCTGCTCCTGGTACAGGTAGTAGATGCAGAGCCGGCGCGCAGGGCCGCCCGTGCAGGACTTCCGCTGACCCAGGATCGCGAACGAGACGCCCGCGCGGTGCAGCAGGCGGGCGATCGCCAGGGTCGTGCGACGCGCCCGATCGCCGGGCGCCCGTGCGCAGGCGACCCATAAGAGCACCTCGACCTCGTCGCTGATCACGTCGGTGACGACGGGTACGTCGAATCCGTGGTCCGTGGTCCGGGCGCGGCGCTCGGCAGCTCCGGGGCCCCAGAGATCACCGCCGCGCTGCACGACGTTCCGCAAGATCGATCCCGGCTCGGCCCGAAAGCTCCCGTCCATGAGCACGTTGTCGCGTCGGAGCTCGACGTTGGTGCCGACGTGCTCGATGACGACTGGGCACTGTTCGGCAGAGGCCCTGCAGGTTGTGCCGGACCACAGCATGTCTGGGGCGATCACGTCAGGGACGGGGGTGCGCCGGGGAGCGGGCATCCCCGCCTTCGGGTGTGGTGGACATCACTGGCGCGACGAGATGCGTCCTGCCTGACCTCGCGTCAGGTCCAGGACCATCGGGTAGTCGGAGGGATCTGTCTGCACGTCGATCAGCGTCGGCCCCTCGCGCCTCAGCGCGGCGTCCACCGCGCTGGTGAGCCTCGCGACGTCGCTGACACGCTCAGAGGCCGCGCCCATCGCGGTCGCGATGCTCGCGAAGTCAGCTTCCCCGTAGCATACGGCCTCCTCGCCCCCTTGACCTCCCGCCTCTTGCTTGATCTTGATCAGGCTGAGGGTGGAGTCGTTGAATACCACCACGATCACGTGAAGTCGGTGTCGTACCGCGGTCTCGAGCTCCATCACCGTCATGCCGAGGCCCCCGTCGCCGGTGAAGGCGACGACCGGATGCTCCGGTCGGCAGAGGGCGGCCGAGATGGCTGCGGGAAGCGCGTAGCCCATGGTGGCGAGGCCGCTCGAGATGAGCAGACGGTGCGGCTCCTCCACTGGCCACAACGGCATGACGACGAGCATGTGGGCACCTGCGTCGACTGTGGCGATCGTCGCGGGCGGGGTGAGCGAGCGCACCGTCGCCACGACCTCCTGCGGGGCAAGTCGGCCTTCCACCGGTGCGGGTCCCTGCCTTAGCAGTGCCACCGTCGCGCGTTTCGCGGCGCGACCGGCACCTGCGGGCCAGTCGTGAGCAGCGGCGCGCTCGCGCAGCTGCTCCGCGGCTGCGGGCAACGGAGCTACGATCTCCGTGTCAGCGGAGAAGTAGGCCCTCGCCTCGGTCGGCACCTCGCTGACGAGGACGACCGGCGCGGCGTGTTCCCAAGGGGCCGGTATCAGCTCGACCGGGTCGACGCCAAGGCCAACGACGAGGTCGGCGCTGCCCAGGAGCGGGGACTCCATGGTGCCGCCGGTGACCAGCCCTGCTGCTTCGGCGCAGGAATCAGGGACTATGCCGCGGGCCCGATAGGTGTGCAGGACCGGGAGCCTGCTGCCGACAAGGGCATTCCGGATCGCACTGGCGTGGTCCAGCGCGCCGAGGCCCAGCATTACAAGCGGACGGCGAGCAAGGGAGAGCGCCTCGCGAAGAGCGGTGAGGTCCTGAACGGCTGATCCAGTTCGCGCCGTACCGGGCGTGCCGGGCGAGAGCCCCTCCGCCGCAGGGTCGAAGTTGAGCACCACCGGTCCTCGCGGGAGCGCGCACGCGATCTCGACGGCGCGCGCCGCACCGGCCGTGCAATGGGCCACCCCGAGAGTGACGGCGGCCTTGCTTATCGACTTGCCGAACGCGTCTTGGTCGATCCGCTGGTGGCCGATACGATCGCGGTCTTTGACAGACACGGTGTCGACGATCGCGACCACCGGTAGCCGATCCAGCAGGGCGTGCGCGATACCGTTGGCGGCGCTGGCGAGTCCCGGGCCTCGGGTCGCGACCATGGCCCCAGGCACGCCAGTCAACTCGGCGTACGTTGCCGCCATGATGGCCGCGGCGGTCTCACCGTGGGTCAGGACGAAGCGGATGCCAACATCGGCAGCTGCGCCAATGACGTCAAGGTTCGGCCCACCCCCAGGCACGCCGAAGAGCAACTGCGTGCCTGCTTCGGCGAGCGCACCTGCGATGGCGACAGCGGTCTGCCGCGATAGCGGTGGCTCGTGCCGGGCGGGTCCCAGCTGGCGCCCATCCGGGTAGGCTTCGCCGATCCCGCCGCGGACTGCTCGAGACCGCGACTGCGCGACGTCGACGCTGCCCGTGGAGTTCATTTCAACCAACCTCACCTCTGTCGTGACGATGCGCTTCCGACCTCCGACGTCCGAAGTGCGCGATTCGCGGACTCCGCGCTGTCCCGCCATGAGGTGAATCCCTCATTGACCTCCTCGATCGCCGTTCGACGGTAGCGACTCGCGGTTCATGTCGTGGCGTCAGCGGCCACGCAGAGTTGGAGCATGGCAAGTGCCAGGAAGATCGGTCAAAGCGACCATGGGACGCGGATAGGCTGGATGAGCTCGACAGAGAGATCCGAGATAGAGAACGCTCTGACAGCGTGATCCGTAACGGAATGATCTGCGAGGGTGTGATCCGAGAGAGCAATCTGGAGGCGACGTGACGGAATCGGCACAGGCGGCTAATGCGCCCCGCATCGGTTGGATCGGCACCGGTCTGATGGGGGCGCCGATGTGCCGGCATCTGTTGCAGGCTGGATACCCCGTGACCGTGTTCTCCCGCACACGGCGGTCGGCCGAAGAGCTGGTCGCCCTCGGTGCGGGCTGGCGGGACTCTCCGGCCGAGGTGGCAGGGGACGCCGACGTCGTCATGACGATGGTCGGCTACCCCGCGGATGTGCGCAACGTCGTGCTCGGCGAGCGCGGCGTTCTCTCCTCTGCTCGCGCCGGGTCGCTCCTCGTCGACCTCACGACCAGCGAGCCGAGCCTCGCCATCGAGATCGCCGACTTCGCCTCCAAGCGCGGGGTCGAGTCGCTCGACGCACCGGTCTCGGGCGGGGACGTCGGCGCCCGCAGTGGCACCCTCGTCGTGATGGTCGGGGGCTCGCAGTCGGCATTCGAGCGGGCGAGGCCGATCCTCGAGACTTTCAGCCGTCTTGTCCAGCGTCAGGGCGGCCCGGGAGCGGGACAGCACACTAAGGCGGTCAACCAGATCGCAATTGCGGCCGGCATGGTCGCGCTCTCCGAGGCCTTGCTCTACGGCTACGTCGCCGGGCTCGACCTCGACCGTGTCCTCGAGACAATCGGCGGGGGTGCCGCCGGCTCGTGGTCGATGGCCAACTACGGTCCGAGGATGATCGGCGGTGACTTCGAGCCCGGGTTCAAGGTCGAGCTCTTCGTCAAGGACCTCGGCATCGCCCTCACCGAAGCGAGGCGAATGAACCTCGCGCTTCCCGGCACCGCCCTCGCTGAGCAGCTCTATGTCGCCTTGATGGCACAAGGTCGCGGTGCCAAGGGAACGCATTCGCTCCTGCTCGCACTCGCCGAGCTCTCTAAGGTCGAGTGGAAGCCGGCCCCCTCCTGAGCGGTGAACTTGTGGCGCCTCGACCGACGAGTACCGCCGGGGCCGAGTTCGCTGGCGCTCGATCACTGCTTCCATCGTGACGAGGGTCAGTATGAGCGCGGCAGTCGGAGCGCCCGCTGGGCGAGGTGGGCGAGGACGAGGTTGTTGTTGATCGGGGCGATCTCGAACAGACGCGTCTCGCGGAACTTACGCTCGACGTCGTACTCCACCGCCAAGCCGTTGCCTCCGAATGTGAGCAGCGCAGCGTTTCCAGCCTGCGACGCGGCCTGGGACGCGAGGAGCTTGGCCATGTCAGCCTCGGTCCCGCAAGGCCGCTGAGCGTCGAACAGCGTCGCCGCCTGGTAGCGCACGAGCGATGCGGCCTCTGTGGCGGCCAGCGCTTGGGCGAGCGGGAACTGCACGCCTTGGTTCATTCCGATCGGGCGGTCGAAGACGCGTCGCTCGCGCGCGTACTGCGACGCTCGCTCCAAGAAGAAGCGGGCATCCCCGATCGCCTCCGAGGCGATTAGGCACCGTTCGGCATTCCAGCCATCTATGATGTGACGAAAGCCGTTGTCCTCCTCGCCGATCAGGTTCTCGACTGGCACCTCCAAGTCGGTGATGAAGACCTGGTAGGTGTGGTGGTTGAACATCATCGGGATCCGTCGGGCCTCGATGTTCCAACCTGCCCGGCGGAGATCGATGAGCAGCAGCGAGAGGCCCTTCGTGCGGTCCTCGACCTCGTCCGCCGGAGTCGTGCGCACGAGGAGGAGCATGAGGTCGGACTGCTCGACGCGTGAGATGTAGATCTTCTGCCCGTTGACGAGGTAGCAATCCCCGCGGCGCACGGCGCGCGTGTTGATCCGGGTGCTGTCGGAGCCGGCGTCGGGCTCGGTCACGCCGAAGGCCTGCAGTCGCAGTGAGCTTGCCGCGATCTCGGGAAGGTAGCGCTGCTTCTGCTCATCGCTGCCGTGGCGGATCAGCGCCCCCATCGTATACATCTGGGCGTGGCAGGCGTTGGCGTTCCCTCCCGAGCGGTGGATCTCCTCAAGCACGATCGAGGCTTCTGTGATGCCGAGGCCGCCGCCGCCGTACTCCTCGGGAATGAGGATCGACAGCCAGCCGAGCTGTGTGAAGGTATCAACGAACTCGCTCGGGTATGCACCGGTCGTCTCGAGCCGTCTCCAGTACTCGCTCGGGAACTTGTTGCAGACGTCGCGTACGGCATCCCGGATCGCTAGCTGGTCGTCGTTCAGTGCAAAGTCCATCACGTCGTCCTCAGGAGCGCCGCAGGCCTCGGTCGCTGCTCAAGAGATTGCGGTGCCGCTGGCAGAACGCGACACCGCCGCTCGGGACCGTCCGCGCGCGTCACCTCAGCGGCGGGCGCTCGACATACCGCCACGCTGCTCCCCGTTTCAGACAATACCCTCACCTACCAGCTCCTCAACGGCCGAAGGCGAATAGCCAAGCTCCTCAAGGATCGCCCTGCTGTGCTCGCCGAGTCCCGGCACGTCTCCCATCGCGGGCGCCGCCCCAGAGAAGGTGATCGGCGGCAGCAGGGCCCGCAGTGGGCCGCCCGGTGTGCGTACCGTCGCCCAGCGCGAGCGCTTGACGAGCACCGGATGCTCGAGAAAGGCGTCGAGGTCGTTGACCCGGGCGGTGGCGATCTTCAGCTCCCCGAGCTGGGCGACGGCGTCGTCGAGGTGAAGCGCCGAGAATCGGCGGGCCAGCACCCGCTCGAGTTCGCCGCGGTTGCGAACTCTAAGCGAGTTGGTGGCAAAGCGTCTGTCGCCGACAAGCTCCGAGCACTCGAGGAAACCGGTGCAGAGGGCTCTCCACTCGCCGTCGTTCTGCACCGCGACGACAACCGAGCGACCGTCCGCGCACTCGAAGGGGCCGTAGGGGGCGATGGTCGGGTGCCGCATCCCGCTTCGCGCGATCGTCGTCCTGCCGTAGCTCGCATAGTAGGCAGGCTGGCTCATCCACTCGGCAAGGGAGTCGAACAGCGATACCTCGAGCGAGGTGCCGTCGGAGGTCCGGCAGCGGCGAACGAGCGCCGCCAGGATGCCGCTGAAGGCGTACATCCCTGCCGCGATATCGGCGATGGAGACCCCGACGCGGGCAGGAGACTCAGGCGTGCCTGTGATCGAGGCGAGGCCGGTCTCGCT
>JAKAOD010000412.1 GCA_021823365.1 Actinomycetes bacterium
CGCCGGCGTGGAGTCGGGCGCGCTGACGGGCCGCGGGGAGTTCACCGCACTCGGGGGCTGGCCCGGCGTGCTCGGGCGCATCATGTCCGGCGAGTCGCTCGCAGAGGACGAGGCGGCGGCCGTGATCGGCGCGGTGCTCGACGGCGCTGCGACCCCCGCCCAGACCGCCGCGCTCCTCGTCGCCCTCCGAATGAAGGGCGAGTCCGTGGAGGAGATGACCGGGCTCGTGAAGGCGATGCTGGCGCACGCCGTGCCGCTCCGAATCGACGGGGACGTCGTCGACGTCGTCGGCACGGGAGGCGACCGGCTGTCGAGCATCAACGTCTCGACGCTCGCCGCGTGCATCGCCGCAGGTGCCGGCGCACGGGTGTGCAAGCACGGCAACCGCGCCGCGTCCTCCTCGGTCGGCACCGCGGACGTCCTCGAAGCGCTGGGGGTCGAGGTGAGCCTCGGACCACGGGGGGTCGCGCGCTGCGTCGAGGAGGCAGGCATGGGGTTCTGCTTCGCACCGCGCTACCACCCGGCGATGCGCCACGCGGCGCCGGTCCGGCCCGAGCTCGGGGTGCCGACGGTGCTGAACTTCCTCGGCCCGCTTGCGAACCCCGCCCGCGCCCGCCGGCAGCTCGTCGGGGTGAGCGACCCTGAGATGGCTCCGAAGATGGCCGAGGTGCTCGGCGCGAACGGGAGCCTCCACGCGATGGTCGTCCACGCCGACGACGGTCTCGACGAGCTGAGCGTCACGTCCCCTTCCTCGGTGACCGAGGTGGTGGCCGCGCCGGACGCGCCCGGCGGCTACCTGCTCTCGTCCTTCCGGCTCGACCCCGAGTCCCTCGGCGTCGCGCGCTCGTCGATGCAAGAGCTCCGGGGCGGTGACGCCGCCTACAACGCGGGGGTGATCCGGCACGTGCTCGAAGGCGAGCGGAGCGCACGCCGCGACATCGGGGTGCTGAACGCGGCCGCTGCGCTGGTCGTGGCGGGCCGCGCGGAGGGGATCGCCGACGCGATGGTGCAGGCGTCGGACGCGCTGGACTCGGGCCGTGCGCTCGCTGTGCTCGAGGGACTGGTGCGGGTCTCACGTGAGGAGGCGGACGCCGAGCGCGCCGCGGGCGCTCAGCCTGTGGACGGAGGGAGCGGGCTCCCGTCCGCCGCCACATAGGCCACGCCGTCCCCCCCGAGGCGGCGCCGCATCACCGAGAGGGCCTCGGGGTTGTCGTCGACGAGGACGAAGTGCCGGCCGAGCTCGCGCGAGACGGCACCGGTCGTGCCGCTGCCGGCGAAGAAGTCGAGCACTCGCCGTCCCGGCGCAGACGACGCCTGCACGATGCGGCGGAGCACCCCGGCAGGCTTCTGCGTGGGATAGCCGGTCCTCTCGGCCCCCGACGTGGGCACGATCGTGTGCCACCACACGTCGGTGGGCAGCTTCCCTCGTGCCGCCTTCTCGGGGGTGACGAGGCCGGGCGCCATGTAGGGGATGCGGTCGACCGCCGTGCGGTCGAAGTGGTGGGCGCCGGCGCGGCGCACGTAGACGAGGATGGTGTCGTGCTTCGCGGGCCAGCGGTCGCGCGCCCTGCCGCCGTAGTCGTAGGCCCAGATCAGCTCGTTCAAGAAGCAGTCCCGACCGAAGATCTCGTCGAGGAGCACCTTCACGTAGTGCGCCTCCCGGTAGTCGAGGTGGACGTAGAGCGTCCCGTCGTCGCTGAGCAGGCGGCGGGCGTGGACGAGCCGGGGCCCGAGGAAGCCGGCGTAGTCGTCGAAGGAGTCGGCGAAGGCATGGGTGCCCGCGGCGATCGTGCGGTACCGGTGGCCGCCGAAGCCGACGCGGTCGCCTTCCTCGTCGCGTCGCACCACGACCGTACGCTGCCGGCGGACCGAGCCGGTGTTGAAGGGGGGGTCGACGTAGACGAGCTGGAAGGCGCCGTCTGCGAGCGTGGGCAGCACGTCGGCGTTGTCGCCGAGGACGACGAAGTCGCGCGGGGTCGCCAGGTCGATCATGGGTGCTCGGCTCCGGGGCCGCCACCGACCATACTCGCCGTCGGCCAAGATGTCGCGGTGCACGACGAAGGCGAAGGGGCCGGCGCAGGGGCCGGCGCAGGGGCCGGCGCAGGGGCCGGCGCAGGGGCCGGCGAGACGCTGCCGGCCGGCCCCCTCGCGGGCTTCCGTGTGATCGAGCTGGCCGGGCTCGGTCCGGCCCCGTACGCCTGCATGCTCCTCGCGGAGGCGGGCGCGGACGTCCTGCGCCTCGAGCGCCCGGGCGGCCCGGCCGCCGGGACCGAGCCCACGAGCCGCGACCTGCTCAGCCGGAGCCGGCCGTCGGTGGCGATCGACTTGAAGCGCCCGGAGGCCCGGGCGCTCGTCCTCGACCTCGTCTCGCACGCCGACGTCCTCGTCGAAGGCTTCCGCCCGGGCGTCGCGGAGCGGCTCGGGATCGGCCCCTCGGACTGCTGGGCGCGCAACGCGCGGCTCGTCTACGGCCGCATGACCGGCTGGGGACAGGACGGGCCGCTCGCGGCCCGAGCGGGTCACGACATCGACTACATCGCGCTCGCCGGCGCGCTCTGGCCGATCGGGCGCGAGGGCGATGCGCCCGTGCCCCCCTTGAACCTGGTCGGCGACTTCGGCGGGGGCGGGATGCTGCTCGCCTTCGGCGTCGTGGCCGCGCTGCTCGAGGCCCAGCGATCGGGCACGGGCCAGGTGGTCGACGCCGCGATGGTCGACGGCGCCGCATCGCTCACGACGATGCTGCACAGCATGTGGCTCGCCGGCGGGTGGACGCCGAAGCGGGGCGCGAACCTGCTCGACACCGGCGCCCCCTTCTACGAGGTCTACGAGACGGCGGACGGCGGCCACATGGCGGTCGGCGCGCTCGAGCCGCAGTTCTACGAGGCGCTGCTCTCCGGCCTCGGGCTCCGCGCAGAGGACGTCGGCCCGCAGCAGGACCGGTCCCTCTGGCCCGCAGCCAAAGCCCGCTTCGCCGAGGTCTTTCAGACGAAGACCCGCGACGAGTGGACGGCGGTGTTCGAGGGCGTCGACGCGTGCGTGGCGCCGGTGCTCGCTCCCTGGGAGGCGGCCGACCATCCGCACAACCGCGCGCGCCGCACCTTCGTCGTCCACGACGGCGCGCTCCAACCGGGGGCGGTGCCGCGGTTCAGTCGCACCCCTTCGAGCGTCCGGGACGCGTCGAGCCCTGCGCACGCGCTCGGGCGCTGGGGCGTCGGCGAGGAGGCCGTCGCGGACTTGGTCGCCTCCGGCGCGATCGCGGGCGGATCGTGAAGCTGCCCCGCGCCGTGGTGCGCGAGCTCATGGTCGAGCCCGGCAGACCAGCCGG
>JAKAOD010000413.1 GCA_021823365.1 Actinomycetes bacterium
ACCGGGCCCCGCTTGCACGCCGCGATTGCCTGGCGGTACGCCTTGCGAGTGAGAGCATCGGCCTCCCGGTTCTGTGTCCGTCGCACCCACTCGAAGCGCAGATCGGCGAACCGCCCGCCAAGCCGGCACGCTTCGTCCCACAGCGGCCGCATCGACGGCGAGCGAACCGCGTAGGTGCCGTCCAGCTGGTAGATGGCGAGCTGGCTGTCGGAGCGCAGCACGATCGTGTCGCCGGCGTGCCCGGCATCGTCGAGCCAGCGCAGGGCCTCGATGATCGCCGTGTACTCGGCGAGGTTGCTGGTCGCTCGACGACCTCTGGCGACCACGCCGCAGTCGGAGGCCAGGAGCTGGACGCCTCGGCGGGCCACCCAACCGAAGGTCGCGGTGCCGCCGGGATTGCGCGGCCCGCACAGGCCGTCGCAGTGCACGACGATCCGGCTGGCCTCGCAGCGGATGCGCTATATCTTCTAGGTTTAGCCGACGTCATCGTCGCTCGCCATGCCCTACCTGTGCACTGGGCAGGAAATCGGCTCGACGTTGGTCGGCGCCCGATCTCAGCAGTCTCGCCCTCCGAGGTCGGCCTGCCCTAATCCCACCAGACGCGCCAGACCTCCTTGGAGGGATGCCCGGGCGCCGGAGAACGCATCACCTCGTCGGGATTAGCGCGCGTGCGGAAGAGCGCACGGACCCGCCGGCGGACGTCTTCTTCGGTCTTGTCGTCGGTGTCGAAGAACACCGTGTCGGCGCTGACCCGCTCGTCCGTGCGGTCCGGCCCGACGACGTAGCCGCCGAAGAGGACCTTCGGATGGTCCCGAGCCGCCGAAAGGATGTTCCGCAGCGTCGGAGCATCGTTCTGCCGGTTGTCGAGACACTTCGACGGCAGCGTGGCGAGCAGTTCCGCAGCGCTCTCGCCGTCCACGCCGCTGAAGTAGAAGAGTCCCCCCATCGCGCCGTTCACGTGAGGCGCGCCTGTTCCGAACTCCCGGTAGGCGTGCGGCACGTATCTCTGGGAGGTGAAGCGCTGGAGCGCCGGAGCGGCGTCGATGGTGAAGCCTTCCGGACCAAACATGCCGCGCCGGAAGGTGTTGCCGCAGCGATCGATGAGCTCTGCCGAAAGGTTGATCGTGAGTCCCTCCTCCGGCTCGAGCTCGGGCATGGTGCGGGCGTCGCCCTCGCCTACGACCTCGACGAGATCCTCGTCGCTCAGCTCGATCCCGCTTGCCTCGGGGCGACTGGCCGGCGCGAACTGGCCGCCGGTCGGCACGCCTGCAGGGTGCACGGTAGGCACCGCTGAGGTCGGCCAGCGCGTGCTTGTGCGCACCGACGCGGGCATGTATTCGCAGCAAGCAGAAGTGCGGCTTGTGGGCGTCCTTGAATCGATGACGGAGCTCCAACAGGAGACGGGTGCTCTGTTTGTTGGCCGGCCGGCACCGGTTCGTATCGAGCACGTCGACCAAAGGACGAATGCGGTGTTGGGGCGTACGCAGAACGGCGCCCGTGTCCATCTACTGCGTACTGGTACCTGGCGACCTCGACAGGGCCAATGGTATGCGGCCGCTGCGGTTTCATTGCCGCGCGGGGGAAGCCATTCCGCTCCTCTGTACAGCTCGGTCTCGTCGGAGCTGCCCCCACTTACATGAGGGAGAGAAGTGTCAGTACGCTGCCTAACGAGATCTCTCGCTCGCCATGACGCTCCTTGAGTGAACGCTAGGGGTTCGGTGCTCGCGACTCCTGAGTGCCTCAAGTACTCGCCGGGCGCCAAATCGGACTTCTACGGCCCGCTGGAGCTCCGCGATCAGTGCCTTCGCCGCTGGCGCAGTTCCCCATGTGCCGAGGTTCATGCCCGCGGCGCTGGTGACAGGAGGGGTGTCCCAGGCCTCGGCCACCGCAGGCCCGACGACCTCGTTGATGGCGGAGCGGGTCTGTTCGTAGGTCCGCGCGAGCGCGGGATGCTCGGTCCCGATCCATGCCTGGTGGCAGGCGAGGCGCTCCTGGAGATCGTGACCTAGGGAGGCAAGGGTGCTCAAGGTCTCGGGCGAATCGTCGGTCCGCCGGCGGACCCGGTAGGGGAACTCCACCCATGCGACCAAGGACTGGACAGCCTGTGCGTAGCGGTCTCTTCGGAGATTGGCCGCGGCGTTCGCGCGGGTGACGACCATCGTGACCAAGGCCGTGATCACCGCGGTGGCCGCCGCGACGACAATCGGGATGACGACCGAAGTCCAGACGCTGATACCGGTGGCGAGCATCGGGGACACCGTCACGCGGGTCTCTTGAGCGCGGACGTGAGGATTGGGTGTGCGCCGAAGCAAGGAGTGCCGTGGGGGGCATCCTCGACGGGCCAGGGTCGGCCATTGCGACGGCAGTACTCCTCCATCCACAGGTGCCGCTGGAGGATGCGCACGAAGTCGTCGAGCCCGTTCGACCAGTCCCAGCGCAAGTGCGGCGGATCGCCGGGGTACCACAGACAGAGCGCTCCAACCGCGAGCTCCCACTCCCCGCTGCACGCCGCAGACGGTTGGAACGGGTAGCGGTGCTTCCAGGTGCGCTCGGGGCGCCCGAGTGGGACAGCTACGACGACACCGTTGGCGAACACGGAGACCCGAGCGCTCTCAGCCGGATAGCCAGCGAGGGCTGGGTCGCCCGGGG
The DNA here is from genome assembly GCA_021823365.1 of Actinomycetes bacterium. Next base: position 2,650 of record JAKAOD010000413.1, read on the forward strand.
ACGCAAAGTCGACGTCGAGGACAGTCACAGCCGCGATGTGGGTGACGACGGCCAGGGACGCTCCGCGTACCCTGGCCGTGTCTACCGCCCACTCGCAGAACCCCCGCGGATCTGCACGGACCGCCTCGAACGACCCCGGCTTCACACAGATCGCCCCCATGCTCGCGTCGGCGTGGCGGCAACCGCAGCCGCGGCGGGCACGAGGATTGGTGCTGCGTGGAGACGGCGGAGCGCCTCGCGCTCCTCGTCGGCAGGCGACGGGAACACCTCGCCCAAGAGCTCAGCCCAGATGAGCGCCGCTCCCTGCTCGTCACCGTCGCCAGCGAGCCTGAGCGCCTGGACGGCGCGGGCGGCTTTCACCACGAGCACCGACTTTGCCAATGCCACCTGGTGGGGTTGCAGCCGGTCGGAGATCCTGTCGGCGCCCGTGGGATCGAAGTACGAGGCGTCGAGGAGCTCGGTGGCCTTGGTGAGCGCCACCGCCACCGCGTCGGGGTGGGCCAAGGTCTCGGTGATGGCCTCGTAGCAGAAGCTCTCGACGTGGAGTCCGGGCAGCGCCTCGGAGATGCCCGCAACGCTCACGACCTGCTTGACCATGCGCACCTGTCGGACGAACCGCCCGTCGCACGCCTGGTTCCGGGCAGAGACGGCGTCGATGAGCGCGTAGGTGAGA
>JAKAOD010000414.1 GCA_021823365.1 Actinomycetes bacterium
GGCGCGGGTGCCGAGCACTGTCACCAGACCGCCCAGACCGACCTGGCCGATCTCCTGCCCCCCGAGGATCATCCCGACGGTGCCGACCGCCAGGGCGATGCGGGCGCCGATGAAGATGAACGGGAGGGTGCCTGGCAGGTACACGTAGCGGATCTGCTGCCATCCGGACATGCCGAAGGTGGTGCCGACGTCGGCCAGCCGGCCCCGCACGGCGCGCACGCCGAGGTGGGTGTTCACGACGAGCGGCCACACCGCGATCGTCATGATGAAGGCGACCCTCGCCGTCTCGCCGAAGCCGAACCAGATCTCCATCACCGGGAGCAGGGCGATCGACGGCGTCGCGTTGCCGAAGGCGACCAACGGTTCGAGCGCCCGCTCGAGGATGCGGACCCGGCCCATCAGCATGCCCACACCGACACCGACGACGGTTGCCAGGGCGAGCCCGCCGATCATCTCGAGCAGGCTGCGCACGAAGTCGCCGGGCAGCGGGCCGTTGAACAGGAGGTGCCACAGCGCCGGGGCGACCAGGCTCGGCGTCGAGATGAAGATCGGGTTCATGACGAGCCCGGTGAGCTGCCAGATCCCGATCCCCACCAGGACGGCCAGGATGCCGACGACCGCCGTGTTGTGCCGCCGCACCCACCCCGCCCGGCCGAGCGCGAACCGGTAGCTGGCCGGACCGCCGGCGCCGAAGGCGTCGCCCAGCACGTCATCGAGCTGGGCGACGCCTCCCGCCGGTGAACCGGGCATGGCTCGTGCCGTACCCTGCCCGCCGTTGCCGGCGGGCGTTCCCTGCAACGCTGTCACAACTTCTTGCCGTGCTTCCGCCAGATCACCCAGGCAGCCTTCCACGCCGACTGTGTGATCTCCTGGGTGCGCGGCCGGTTGCCGAGGCCGGTGATTGTGTGGAGCTCCTTGGCGATCTTGAAGTTGTATGTCACGACCGGGTCCGAATAGGCCTTCTCTGTGACAGGCCACCCGTTCAGGAACCGAAGCTGCTTCCACGCTGTCTCGTACTGGGCGGTCGAGTCGGCGTTCGAGGTGTATGTGGCCGCGTTCTTCACCCACTGCTTCTCGTTGGTGTTGAAGAGCTTGGCCGAGGCCAGCCACGCCAGGTCGATCGCGACGGCCACCTTATGGTGCGACTTCAGCCACGCCGGCGTGGACGCCATGAAGCTGTCCGCGTACTCGGGCAGCAATGTGGTGGCGGCGGCGAGCTCGTGATCCTGGGTCTTGGCGACGGTCGCGTCGGCTGTGGCGGCGGCGGCGAACGCAGCTGTCACCTTGCCGGCGATGAGCGCGTCCAGCGACGCTGTGCTCGCCCCGGTGGCCACGAGGTGCAGTGTCGAGCGCTTCAGGTGCGCCTTCTGCAAGATCGCGTGGAGCATGACGCCGTCCGGAGACGCTGTGCAGCAGTAGGCGAGCGTCTTGCCCTTCAGGTCCCCGAGCGACTTGATCGACTTCTTGACGAAGAGCGCGTCTGTGAGGTGCACCTGGTTCGGTCCGAAGGTCTTGAGCCCGGCGTCGAGCTGCGTTGGCAGCGGCCCGACCGACACTGTCGCCTTCCCGCCTTCCACCGCGAGCTCACCGACGTTCTTCGAGGCGTTCGTCTGGGTCACGTTGGCGCCCCAGCTGTTCATGATCTCGACCCAGTCGTGGACGTTGGTGTCGGCGACGTGGGCGCTGCCCGCGGAGTTGATCACGTTCATCGTGATCCCCTTCAATGTCGGCTTCCCGTTCTTGAAGGCGATGACTGTGGCGGTCTTGCCGCTCGCCGCGCCCGGCAGGACGAGCACTCCGGCCGCTGCCATCGCGCAGACTGCGGTCGCGACGAGCGCCGCCTTGAGCTTCACCGTGAGCTTCATGCATTCCCCCTTATGGACGGTAACGCTCTGCCGAGGTCGCCTCGAACAGAAGAGGTCACCTCGAACAGAAACGGATTCCTCGGACCGTAACTGCCGCGTCGTGAATAGTCAAGACGGGGCGAGCGGCGCGGGCTGCGAGCTGGCTCACCTCGGACCGGCGCGCGGAGCGCCGGCGGCGGAGCACCGGCGCGCGGAGCGCCGGCGGAGGAGGACCGGCGCGCGGAGCGCGAAGGTCGCTGCGGCGGCGGGCGTCTGACCGGGAGCGCTACCGCGCATGCGACGACGCAATGCGACACGCACGCGACCATGCGGTTCGACCACGCATTGGCGGCAATTGTTTGCTTGTCTGCTGCACTTCGCCGTTGGCACCTGTACGCACGTGCCTCCGACCTCTCTTCCCGCACCTCCCGCGATGCGCCGGCGGACAGGCGGCCGCCCGAGGCCGGTGACCGCGGGCCGCTCGGCGCCGAGCCGCGCGAGCTCGAGCTGGCAACAAGCTCGTCCGGACGAGAAGTCCGTCGCGCTCGCCCTCCCGGCGAGCCGCCCCCGCGGACGCAGCACCTGGCGCACCAATGAGCAGAAAGGTATTCTGTAGCGATGGCGTTGATCGAGGACAGAGAGGTCGACGACGTGGTCCGGCTGGCGGTGGAGGCCAATCAGGCGCTCGGTGCCGCCGGCCAGGGCGACCTCGTGTGGGGCCACGTGTCTGTTCGGGACCCGCGTGGTCGGGGCTTCTGGATGAAGGCCTCGGGACTGGGGTTCGAGGAGGTCGTCGCGTCCCGGATGCTGCTGCTCGGGCTGGACGGCGAGGTCCTCTCTGGCACGGGCTCCCGCCACATCGAATTTCCGATCCACGGCGAGATCTACCGGATGCGTCCCGACGTCGAATGCGTCGTCCACACCCACTCGGCCGCCGCGAACGCCCTTGCGTCGCTCGGCGTGCCGCTGCGGGCTCTCTCCCACGAGGGCGTGCTCTTCACCCACCCCGACGTGCCCCGCTTCCTTCGAACCGGGGGGCTCGTGAAGACGAAGGACCTCGGGGTCGGCCTCGCCACGACGCTCGGCGACGCTCGGGCCTGTCTCATGCCCCGGCACGGGCTCGTCGCAGTCGGAGAGAGCGTCGCGACTGGCGTGATGGCGGCCGTGCTCCTCGACAAGGCGTGCCGGGTGCAGCTCGCGGCGATGGCCGCGGGGGAGCCGATCTCGTGGTCGGACGAGGCGGAGGCGGCGTCGAAGCGGGACGAGATCTGGAACCCGCCGCTTCTCGAGTCGGGCTGGCAGTACCTCCGGCGCAAGGCGCTCGCGGCAGAGGTGGCGGCGGCGCCGGCGGCGATCGAGACCTCGCCCAGCGAGCTCGAGTGGATCGGGGAGAATTCGGGCCGCATCCGCACGAGCCTGCCGAACGGCTACTGCGTCCGGCCTCCCGACGAAGCCTGTCCGAAGCCGGA
>JAKAOD010000016.1 GCA_021823365.1 Actinomycetes bacterium
GGCACGCCGGGCGCGGGTGCGCCTCGAGGCGGCAGGGGCGCGCGAACCGGCCGGCTGAGCCGGCCGTGACCGCCAGGCGCCGGCTGCTCGTCGCGCTCCTCCTCGAGGGGGAGGCCCGCGTCGAGGTCGACGGCCTGCGCCGCGCCCTGAAGAGCCGTGAGCTCGGGCGCATCCCTCCGCACGTGACGCTCGTCCCGCCGACGAACGTCGCCGAGGGCTCCCTCTCCGAGGCGCACGCGACCCTCGCCACGGCGGCTGCGAAGCTACGGCCCTTCGACGCCCGGCTCGGCCCGCCGGCGACCTTCGCGCCCGCACGGCAGGTCCTCTACCTCGAGGTCGGGGCCGATAGCGGGGCGATCGTGCGGCTGCGCGACGCCGCAGCGGCCGGCCCGCTCGCGCCGCCGCCGAGCCGGCGACCACGACCGTTCGTCCCGCACGTCACCATTGCGCGGGCGGTCCCACTCGACGAGATGCCCGCGGCCGCCTCGCTGCTCGCCGGCTTCGAGCGGTCGTGCAGCTTCAGCCGGGTCCACCTCCTCGAGCAGCGCGACACCGAGCCCGGGCGACCCTGGCGGCCGTTTGCAGAGGCGCTCCTCGGCGGGACGGCCGTCGTCGCCCGTGGGGGGCTCGAGCTCGAGCTCAGCGTCGCCGACCGGCTCGACCCCGAGGCGGAGGGATGGGCCAGGGCGGCATGGGCCGGCTACTCGCGGTCGAGCTACGGCGAGGAGTGGCATCCCGACGAGCCCTTCGCCGTCGTCGCGCGCCGGCAGGGGCGGGTCGTCGGAGTGGCGACCGGCGAGGTGCGGGGGGCGGTCTGCGAGTGCGCCCGCCTCGTCGTCGACGTGACGGCCCGGGGCGAGGGGATCGGCAACCACCTGCTCCGCCACGTCGAGCGTCTTGCAGCCGAGCGGGGATGCACGACCACGCGCCTCTTTACGATCCGCGACGGCCCCGCCGAGGGCTTCTACGCCCGCCGGGGCTACGCGCGCGCCGCGCTCCTGCCGAGCTGGCGGGAGGGGCGGGACTTCGTCGTGATGACGCGGCCGGTCGGGACCTAGCTCCTCTGCGGCGCCCGCCGCCCTTGCGCCGCCAGGTCCTCCTCGACGTGCCTCGCCGTCTCGCGCATCAGCGGCAGGAACTCCTCGAGCATCGCGCCGGTCGTCACCCGCTGGGAGTGCGCCGAGACGTTCATGGCCGCCGCGGTCTCGCCGGTGGCGTCGCGCAGCGGCACGGCGACCGACCGGAGGCCGTCCTCCATCCCCGGTCGACGAGGCAGTAGCCGGCCGACCGCACCTCGGCGAGGATCGCCCGCAGCTCGTCCGGCTCGGCCACGGTCTGCTCCGTGCGCGCCTTGAGCGGGACGTCGGCGAGGTAGCGCTCGACCTCGGCGTCCGGCCGGCGCGCGAGCAGCACCCGACCCATCGAGGTGCAGTAGGCGGGGAGGCGCGTGCCGACCGAGATCGTGATGGTCATGATCCGCTTCGTCGGGACGCGGGCGACGTAGACGATGTCCGGCCCGTCGAGCACCGAGATCGACGACGACTCGTGGACCTTTGCGACGAGCTCCTCCATGTGGGGCTCGGCCACCTCGGTGAGGCTGAGGCCGGAGAGGTAGGCGTAGCCGAGCTCCAGCACCCTCGGGCGCAGGGCGAAGACGCGCCCGGAGCTCCGGACGTAGCCGAGGTCGACGAGCGTGAGGAGGAAGCGACGGGCCGCCGCCCGGGCGAGCCCCGTCGCCGCGGCGACCTCGGTGAGCGTGAGCTCGGGGCGCTCGGGCCCGAAGGCGCGGATCACGGCAAGGCCACGCTCGAGCGACTGCACGAAGTCGGGTCCACGGCTCGTCGCCGCGCCGTCGCTCTCGACCATCGGCGGAACCATACCCATGCCCCCTTGCCGCCGCCCTAGGGCAAACCCCGGCTGCCCGACGCGCCTCCCGTCGGTGCGCTGCCACGCTCGGGACCGGGCGATCGCATCGACTGGAGCGCCGCCGACGCGACCGAGAACGCCGAGTGTGCCGCCGGGACGCCGCAGTACACCGCCGAGTGGAGCAGGACCTCGGAGATGTCGTCCTCGCTGAGCCCGTTGCGGATCGCCGCCGGCACATGGAAGGCGAGCTCGTCGAAGCGCCCGAGGGCGACGAGCATCGCGAGGGTGATGGCGCTGCGCATCCGGCGGTCAAGACCCGGGCGCGTCCAGACCTCGCCCCAGGCGAGGCGGGTCACGAGGTCCTGGAATGGCCGGGAGAACGGGGTCGCCCGGGCCGAGGCGGCGTCCACGTGGGCGTCGCCGAGGACCGCGCGGCGCACGGCCATCCCCCGGAGCGCGGCGGGGCCGGCGAGGTGGTCGAGGATCGCGGCGTTGAACCGCTCGGGCTGCTCGAGGTTCGCGAGGTGGGCGGCGCCGGGGACCACGACGACGCCGGCGCCCGGTATTCCCGTGGCGAGGTCGAGGATCGTCGCCGGCGGGCAGACGGGGTCGAGCGCTCCCCCGACGACGAGCGTGGGCGCTCGGATCGCGCCGAGGTCGCGATGGAGGTCCATTCCGGCGATCGCCTCGCAGCAGCCGGCGTAGCCCTCCGCCGAGCACGAGCCGAGCATCGTGGCGACGCGGTCGAGCACCTCCGGGTGGGCAGCGCGGAAGGGCTCGGTGAACCACCGCCCGAAGAGTGACTCGGCGAGCGGCGAGGTGCCCCCGGCCCGCACGGCGGCGGCGCGCTCGTGCCACGCGGTCGCCGGGGGGAGGGCTGCGGCGGTGCAGGCGAGGACGAGCCCGTCGACCCGCTCGGGGTGGCGCGCGGCGACGAAGGCGGCGACCATCCCGCCGAGGGCGACCTGCGGTCCCCACATCTCGGTCGTGGTGCCGAGGGAGCTCGAAAGGGCGAGGACCGGCGCGCCGGCCGGCCCGTCGAGGCGGTAGGCGATCTCGGACTCGCCGGCGCGGACCCGACCCGAGCGCGCCCCAGGATCCGACGTCACAGTGCTCACCTTCCCTCCGACCCCTCTGGCCCCGACCCCTCTGGCCCCGATCCCGCCGAACCCGCCGCCGACCACGCGTCGAGCGCCCGGCGGACGAACACGCCGGCCGAGCCAAGGTAGCCCGCGGGATCGAGCAGCTCCTCGACCTCTCCGGCCGAGAGCGTGCCGGCGATGTCCGGCTCGGCGAGCAGGACCTCGGCGAAGCCGGCGATGTGGCCCGAGCCGGCGGCGCTCGCCGCGGCCCGCGCCGCCGGAGAGGCGGAGGAGCTCGGAGAGCGGCTCCCACTCGGCGTGCCAGGCGCCCACGGCGCGTTCGTGCTCGTGCGGCAGTGCCGGGAGCAGGGCTCTGGCGAGGGCACCGGCGCGCCGGGGCGCCGCGCCGACGGACTGTGGCGGCGACCGGGTTGCGCTTGTGGGGGAGCGTTGACGACCCGCCGCGGCCGGGCTCAGCCGGCTCGGACGCCTCTGCGACCTCGGCCTGCATGAGGAGGGCGATGTCGAGTGCGATCTTCCCGGCGACGCCGGTCACGAGGGCGAGGGCGCACGCGAGCTCCGCCACCCGCCCACGCGCCGCATGCCAGGGAAGACGTGGCTCGACGAGCCCGAGGCGGCGGGCGAGCGCCGATCCCACGGCCGGGCCGTCAGAGCCGAGTGAGGCGAGTGTCCCCGCTGCCCCTCCGAGCTCCGCGGCGAGACGCCGGTCGAGCACGCCGGAGAGGAGGCGTCGGGCGTCGTTGAGGGCGTCGAGCCAGCCCGCCGCCTTGAGGGCGAACGTCGTCGGGAGCGCCGGCTGGAGGAGGGTGCGCGCGACGAGGAGCGTGGTCCCGTGGGCCCCCGCGAGCGCGGCGGCAGCGTCGCCCGCGGCGACGAGCGAGCCGAGCACGAGCCGGCCGGCTCGTCGGGCGACGAGCATCGCCGCCGTGTCGAGGACGTCCTGACTCGTCGCGCCATAGTGGACGTACGGTGCGGCCTCCTCGCCGACGGCCGCGGCCAGCATCACGACGAGGGGGAGAGCAGGGTTGCCCGAGGCTCGCGCCGCGCGACCGAGGGCCCCGGGGTCGGGTCGCAGCCGGCCGCACGCCTCGGCGATCGCCACCGCGGCCTCCCGGGGCACGACGCCGGTCTCTGCCTCGGCGAGGGCCAGCGCCGCCTCGAACTCGAGCATCGCGCCGACCCAGGCGGCGTCGCCGGTCGCCGCGAGGAGCTCGTCCGTGGTGAACACCGGCCCGAACAGCCGGCCGGAGCCTGCTGCCGCGAATCCCTCCGGGTGCGGGGAGGGCTCAGGGCGCAAGAAAGACGGTCTCGTCCGGCCCTTGCAGGCGGAAGTCGAAGCGCAGCGCGCCTCCGTCCTCGACGGCGACGAGGGTCGCTCGCCGCACCGGGTCGCGGATCGCCGAGAGGAGCGGGTCGGTGCCGTTCGCCTCCGCCTCGTCAGGGAAGTACATGCGCGTCCGGACGTGGCGGAGGAGCCCCCGGACGAGGACGAGAAGCTCCAGGTGCAGCGCCTGGGACCCTCCTCCCGGCGCGGGGAGCCGCCACGGCCGAGATCGCCGCCGCGGCGGCGCCGGAGGTTCGACGCTCGGCACGCGCCGCGGGCAGGTTCGCCTTCGTGGCGCGCGGCGCAGTCGTCCTGCTCGCGCTGCTGCCCGCGATCATCTCCCAAGGCGGCCTCGTCGTCCTCCTCAACTTCTTCACCCTCCTCACGATGGCGACGATGTGGAACCTGCTCGCCGGCTACGCTGGGATGGTCTCGATCGGCCAGCAGGCCTTCATCGGTCTCGGCGGTTATACCTTTCGGCGACGTCACCTACTGGCTGGCGCTCGCCGTCGCCGTCCTTGCCCTGTCGGTTACCTACGGGCTGTTGCGCAGCCGCCTCGGCCTCGTGCTCGCCGCGGTGCGCGACGACGAGATCGGGGCTCGCAGCGCCGGCGCGCGGGTTGACACGGCAGTCACTGTCGATCAGCCGTGGCGGCAACGGGCCTCTTGCTCGAGAGGGCAGAGGCCATCGGGGCGTCCACAAGCATGGACGTCGCACAACCGGCAGGTCCATCGGACGGCCCCGGGCTCTCGCATCATGGCGACGAGCAGGCGGCCGGCGAGGGCCGCGAAGGCCGCTCGCTCGTCCTCATCGAGGGAGCTCACCAACTCCTCGAGCATGTCGGTGCCGAGAATCCCGTCCATGGCCTGCGACCTGCACTTTGACGCCTGGCGTCGGGCGCCGGGAGCGTCCGGGCCGTGATCCTCTCGTTCCTCTACCGGGCGTTCTGCCGCGTCCTCCAGCTCATCCGACTCATCTGCCGCAGGGACACCGATCTCGCTGTTGAAGTGGTCATGCTGCGCCACGAGCCCGCGGTCATCCGACGCCAGGTCCACCGACCCGCGCTGGAGCCCGCGGATCGGGCGGTGTTGGCGGCATTCGCATGACTGCTCCCATGCCCGTGGCAAGAACTGCCCTCAGGTGGTCCCATGCTGGTGGCAATCGACACCTCAGAGACCCGGAGGCCGTTCAGCGTCAGCAGCGACATCAGCGCGTGCTCGCGAGCTGGCCCGAGTCCTGCGGCGACGAGGAGCGCGCCGACCTCGTTGCGGTCGAGCCCGACGGCGTAGGACTCGTAGTCGGGACGTGGCCGGCGGACGTGGACCGCTGGCGAGTGAGCGATCAAGCCCTCTTCCTCGGCGTAGCGATAGAAGCCGGCGACGATGCAGAGCCGTCGTGCGACGGTCGCCCTCGCCTTACCTCGCGCCTCGAGCTCGCGGCCGTAGGCCTCGGCGTTGGCGTCGGCGTCGGCGTACTTGGAACAGGCTCGCATCGTGCTCGCCAACGAAGCTGACGAACTGGCGAAGATCGAGGTCATAGGCCTCGCGGGTGAGACCGCGAAAGCCACCGAGGAAGCCGGCGAGCGCGAGCTTCTCCGGATCGGCGCGCTCGGGGTCGTAGATGACGACTGCGGTCGAGTGGGTAGTGGTCACGGCATACCTCCCAAGTCCCAGAGGCTCGGGAGCCGAGGCCACCGGGCCTCAGGTTGACGAAGGCCTCACCGTAGACCTGGACTCTTGACCATCTGCACTCGACGCGATCTGTGTGGTGCCTCAGCGATCGAAGAGGTGCACCCGACCGCCGATTCGGAGCGACGTCGGGACTGTGTCGGCAGTGCGCACTCTGCGCACCGATCATCCGATAGTGAGCACAGCGAGTTCCTGGCCGGGGCAGCTCTCACACGACATGGGCGGACGCCTGACGCGTGCGCTGCTCGTCGATGATCTGCTCGCGCAGGATGTCCGCGTGCCCGCAGTGCTGTGCCAGCTCGCGCAGCACGTGGAGGTAGACCCAGCGCAGCGGGAGCGGGCCGCGCCGGTTGCCGTTGACCAGGTCGTCCAGCCCCAGGGAGGAGGTCGCGCGACGTGACAACTCGCACGCTTCGCGGTGTGCCTGTTGGATGGTGGCAATGGTGTCGTCGTCATCGAGGATGAACGACTCGTCCGGGGTCGCGGGAATGCCGATCTCGGCACGGGAGCGGCATGCGACCGCCTCGTCGAACCAGACCTTCTCGACGAAGATCGCATGCTTCACCAGTCCCAGCAAGGTGGTCCGGGAAGGCACCAGCGATCGGCGCGCCTGCTCTTCGGTCAACCCGTCCAGGCAGCGGTTCAGCTCAGCGCGGTGTTCGTTGAGGAACGCCTCGAACTGAGACCTGGCTGGCCAGCCGATGGCCTCCTCGGTCGATGTTGCGGTGATGAAGGACATGAGCGAAGCATCGCAAAGCCTCCGGACGAAGTCCACCTTTGACACGAGCGTGTTCGGAGCTTCCGGCATGAGTTCGCCGCGCACCGGATCGGGCAGTTCGGTGCCGCTCAGCAGATGGTCACGACGCATGTACGGCGGCGCCGACCGACGTACCCCCGTCCCAGCGCAGACGGCCGACCGAACGGCGACCCTCTCGCCCGGTCTTGGCCGGCTCGCCCGAGGTGCCGTTCGCTGCTGCTGACGCCCTGAAGACAGCCTTTGTTCTGGCGTGATGTTCGGCGCTCGTATCCATTCAGTCTGCCCGCGAGAAGCGGTGCGAGCGCCTGCAGTGTTCGTCGGGGCCGCGCCACGTTTCCATGGCGGGGGCGGAAGCGCGAGTAGGGCCTGCGCCCTGTGATCGGCAATCCGACCCGGCATGATGGGAGCGGTGACCTACCGCGAGCGCGCATCTGTGTTGCCTGGCGTCATGCTGTGGCAGCGGGACCCAGCCCCGTTGCCGGCAACGGGCATCATCATCCCCGACGGATGCATGGACCTCATCTGGGACGGCCTTCGGTTGTTCGTCGCCGGGCCCGATACCAGGGCTCGATGGCACACATCGAGACCGAACGCCTCCTACGTGGGATTGCGGTTCACTCGGGGGATGGGGCCGAGCCTGCTCGGCACCTCCGCCGACGAGGTCGCCGACCAGAGCCCTTCGCTTGACGACCTCTGGCCCTGCGCCGACGCTCGAATTCTCAGCGATCAGGTGGCGGCTGCTGGCGAGGAGGCACTTGAGCGGTGGTTGACGGACCGGGCCGCCCGCTGCGAACCGCCGGAGCTAGGGGCGGCCGTCTTTCGCCTGGCGGCGGACAGGACGCCGGTGACGGCGATGGCGGATCGGCTCGGCTACAGCACGCGCCAGCTACATCGGCGCTGCCTCCCCCTCTTCGGCTACGGGCCGCAGCACCTCACCCGCGTCCTCCGCCTCGGCCAGGCGCTCGCAGCCGCTCGTGCGGGCCTGCCGCTCGCCCAGGCGGCGGTGACCGCCGGCTTCGCCGACCAGGCGCACCTGTCCCGGGACGTGCGCGACCTCACCGGCGCCACGCCGACGGAGCTGCTTAGCGAGCTAGCCGGATAGGCGGGCGAAGAGGTCGACCGGTGTGCCGTCGGGATCGCGAACGACGGCGTAGCGCATGCCCCAAAAGGCGTCCCACGGGGCGAGGTGCCCCTCGTAGCCGGCGCCGGTGAGCTCCGCCCAGGCGGCGTCCACCTGCTCGGGAGCGCCGCAGTCGAATGCCAGGGCCGCCCGGTGGCCGCCTGTCGGTGCCGTCCAGTCGGGATCGAAGGAGCGGATCACGGCTTCGGTGTCGAACGCGAGCCGCATCCCGCCATACAGATCGATGTCTACGTGCTCCTTCGCGTCGGCATCCGCGGCGATGTCGAGCCCCAAACGTCGGTAGAAGTTCAAGGTGGCGGCCATGTCGGCGACCACCAGCTCGACAAGAGCAGGCTTCAGCTTCATGTGACAGACGGTAACGGCTGGAGCGAGGAAGGTCTTGAACGGATCGGACACGGCGCAGACCTCGCCGATCCGTCACTGTTCGACGGTCGGCGCAACCTCGATTACGGGGTTGGGCAGTACTCCTCCTCGGGCAGCTCCGACTGCATGCCTTTGCTCCAGGGGACTGGCATGTCACTGCCCAACTTCACGCTCCCGAACAACGTCGTCATCTACGGGAGCAGCGCCGAGGGCGTCGACAACTGCAACGGGGCCAACGCCATCTCAGGGAGCGTGACGCTCGAGAGCAGCAAGGTCGCGATCGACGTCCAGACGGACACTTGTTGCCGGCCAATGCCAGGGACCATGAGCAGAGGCTATTGCGACGACGTCCTGGGCGGGTGATGCGGGCGCGCCGGGTGGTCTTCGTGGTGGCCGCCCTCGGCTGCGGCACGGCAGGGGGGCGAGCAGCCGGCGGCGATGGCGGGGCACCTCTCAGTCGGCGTCGATCAGCTGGAACTGGCGCAGCTTCTCCCGGCGGTGGTGCGCCTCGATGAAGCGCACGGTGCCGGTGAGCGAGCGCATGACGAGCGACTGGGTGGTCGCGCCGTGCCTGTGGTAGCGGACGCCGCGGATCAGCTCGCCGTCGGTGATCCCCGTCGCGGCGAAGAAGCAGTTGTCCCCGCCGACCAGGTCCTCCGTCGAGAGCGGCGCCGAGAGGTCGTAGCCGGCCGCGAGCGCCGCGCCCCGCTCCTCGTCGCTCCGCGGCCAGAGCTGGCCCAGGATCTCGCCGCCCATCGCCTTCAGCGCGGCGGCGGTGACCACGCCTTCTGGCGCGCCGCCGATGCCGAAGAGGACGTCGGCACCGCTCTCGGGCCAGGCGGTCGAGATGGCTCCTGCGACGTCGCCGTCGGTGATGAGACGGATGCGCGCCCCGGCGGCGCGGATCTGCTCGATCAGGTCGTCGTGGCGGGGCCGGTCGAGCACGATCGCCGTGAGGTCGCTCACCGACGTGTCCTTCGCCTTGGCGAGCTCCTTCAAGTTCTCCCCCGGGGTGAGCTCGAGCGAGAGCCGCCCGACCGCCTCCGGGCCGACGGCGATCTTGTTCATGTAGACGCACGGCCCCGGGTCGAACATCGCGCCGCGCTCGGCGAGCGCGATCACCGACAGGGCGCCGCCGCGCCCGAACGCGGTCGGCCGCGTCCCGTCGATCGGGTCGACGGCGACGTCGACGGCCGGCGGCGAGCCGTCGCCGATGCGCTCGCCGTTGTAGAGCATCGGCGCCCGGTCCTTCTCGCCCTCGCCGATCACGACGACGCCGTCCATCGGCACCCGCGCGAGCACGTGGCGCATCGCGTCGACAGCGGCGCCATCGGCGCCGTTCTTGTCCCCCCGGCCCATCCAGCGGCTCGCAGCGACCGCGGCAGCCTCCGTGACGCGCACGAGCTCCATGGCGATGTTGCGGTCCGGGGCCAGCCGCTCCGCTGCCACGGGGAGGACCCTAGTAGGTCGGGAGCGCTCCAGGGCGGTAGCGTCTCGCGCCGTGGCCAGCTTCGTCGTCCGCGCCTCGGGCCCGCTCGCCGGCGAGGTCACCGTCCAGGGCGCGAAGAACTCGGCCCTCAAGCTCATGGCGGCATGCCTGCTCGCCCCGGGGACCTCGCGCCTCGAGAACGTCCCGGCGATCACGGACGTCGACCTGATGGCGGCGCTGCTCGAGGCGATGGGCGCCCGGGTCACGCGCGAAGGCGCTGGACCGGGCGGGCCGCGCACCCTGGCCGGCGCCACCCCGCCGGCGCTGGCGGTCGAGGTGCCGGGGCGGCTCGAGCCCGTCGCCCCCTACGACCTCGTCGAGCGCATGCGCGCGTCGGTCGTCGTCCTCGGCCCGCTCCTCGCCCGCCAGGGGCGGGTGCGGATGTCGCTGCCGGGGGGCGACGACTTCGGCCGGCGGCCGATCGACTTCCACCTGCGCGCCCTCGGCGAGCTCGGCGCCGAGTTCGCCTTCGAGCACGGCTACGTCGAGGGCCGCTCCGACCGCCTGCTCGGCGCCCGGGTCGTCCTCGAGTACCCGAGCCACACGACCACGGACAACGTGCTCATGGCGGCGACGCTCGCCAAGGGAACGACGGTGATCGAGAACGCCGCGTGCGAGCCCGAGGTCGTGGACCTCGCGGGCCTGCTCACCTCGATGGGCGCGCGCATCTCGGGGGCGGGCACGTCGCGGATCGAGGTCGAGGGGGTCGACGAGCTGCACCCGGCGGCGCACGTCACCGTCCCCGACCGCGTCGAGGCGGCGACGTTCCTCGCCGCGACGGGGATCGCCGGCGGCGACGTCCACCTCGTCGGGGCGCGCCCCGAGCACATGGACATGCTCCTCGAGAAGCTGTCCCAGATGGGCATGGACCTCGCCGCGACGCCGCGGGGGCTGAGGGCACGCGCAGCGGGCCGCCTCACCGCCGTCGACGTCGCGACGCTTCCCTATCCCGGCGTCGCCACCGACTACAAGCCGCTCGTCGTGACGGTGCTCTCGACCGCCTCGGGCGTCGCCATCGTGAGCGAGAACCTCTTCGCCGGGCGGTTCCGCTACGTGGACGAGCTGCGCCGCATGGGGGCCGACATCCGCACCGAGGGCCACCATGCCGTCGTCCGGGGCGTCGAGCGGCTCTCGGGCGCCGAGCTGCGGGCGTCGGACATCCGGGCGGGCGCGGCACTCGTCGTCGCCGGCCTCGGTGCCGACGGCGTGACGACGGTCGCCGGGGCGGAGCACGTCGAGCGGGGCTACGCGGCGTTCGCGGAGAAGCTGCGCGCGATCGGCGCCGACGTCGAGCGCTCTCCCGGCGCGATGCTTCCGCCGGCCGGCGGCTGAAGGGCGGGGCCGGCGTGCGGCCCGCGGCCCGCCAGCTCGTGACGGCGGCCGGCGCCCCGCCGGGCGCGAGCGAGCTCTCCCACGTCGAGACGACTCCGGCGTCGCGCCCGCTGCTCGACGATCCGCGCTGGTACGAGCGCGCCGTGTTCTACGAGCTCCTGCCGCGGGGCTTCTACGACGCGAACGGCGACGGCGTCGGCGACGTCCCGGGGATCATCGAGAAGCTCGGCTATCTCGAGTGGCTCGGCGTCGACTGCATCTGGCTCCTGCCCTTCTATCCCTCGCCGCTCAAGGACGGCGGCTACGACGTGGCGGACTTCTGCGGCGTCGCCCCCGACTGCGGGACGGTCGACGACGTCGTGCGGCTCGTCGAGGAGGCGCATCGCCGCGGGATCCGGGTCATCGCCGACCTGGTGCTCAACCACACGAGCGACCAGCACCCGTGGTTCAAGGAGTCCCGCTCGTCGAGGGACAACCCGAAGGCGGACTGGTACGTCTGGAGCGACACCGACCAGCGGTGGAGCGACGTGCGGATCATCTTCCTGGACGTCGAGCGGTCGAACTGGACCTACGACCCGGTGCGCCAGCAGTACTACTGGCACCGCTTCTACCACCACCAGCCGGACCTCAACTACGAGAACCCCGAGGTGAGGGAGGCGATGCTGTCGGTCGTCCGCTTCTGGCTCGACCGCGGGCTCGACGGGTTCCGGCTCGATGCCGTGCCGTACCTGTACCAGCACGACGGCGCGCTCGGCGAGAACCTCCCCGAGACCCACGCCTTCTTGAGGCGGCTGAGGCAGGAGGTGGACCGCGACTACCCCAACCGCGTGCTGCTCGCCGAGGCGAACCAGTGGCCCGTCGACGTCGTCGACTACTTCGGCGACGGCGACGAGTGCCACATGTGCTTCCATTTCCCGTTGATGCCTCGCATGTTCATGGCACTTCGGCGCGAGCAGCGCTTCCCTGTCACCGAGATCCTCGCCCAGACCCCGGACATCCCCGACGGGACGCAGTGGGGCATCTTCCTGCGAAACCACGACGAGCTCACGCTCGAGATGGTGACCGACGAGGAGCGCGACTACATGTACGCCGAGTACGCGCGCGACCCGAGGATGCGGCGCAACCTCGGCATCGCCCGGCGCCTCGCGCCGCTCGTCGACAACGACCGCCGCGTCGCCGAGCTCCTGCACGCGCTCCTGCTGTCGCTCCCGGGCAGCCCCGTCCTGTACTACGGAGACGAGCTCCTCATGGGCGACAACATCTACCTCGGCGACCGCGACGGCGTGCGGACGCCGATGCAGTGGACGCCCGACCGCAACGGCGGGTTCTCCCGCGCCGACTTCGCGCAGCTCGTCCTTCCGCCGCTGATGGATCCGGTCTACGGCTACCAGGCGGTGAACGTCGAGGCGGAGATGCGGGACCCCTCCTCGTTCCTCCACTGGCTCCAGCGGATGCTCGCCGTGCGCCGGCAGCACCCGATCTTCGCGACGGGCGGCCTCGAGGTCCTCCCCGCCGACAACCCCTCCGTCCTCGCCTACATCCGTTCCGGGATGGGCGACGGCGAGGGGCCGGAGCGGTCGGTGCTCTGCGTGAGCAACCTGAGCCGCTTCGCCCAGTCGGCCGACATGAGCCTGGCCCGCTGGCAGGGCGCGGTGCCCGTCGAGCTCATCGGACGGGCGGAGTTCCCTTCGGTCGGCGAGGACCCGTACCACGTCATGCTCGGGCCGTACGGGTTCTACTGGCTCGACCTCGAGGACTGGGGCCAGCCATGACACTGGACGTCGACGCCCTCCGGCCGCTCGCGCGCACCTACCTCGAGCGCCAGCCGTGGTACCAGGCGACGATCTCCGTCGCCGACGCGACGGCTGGCCCAGACGCGCCGTCCGCCGCCGGCACGACCGGCCCCTCGACGGAAGCGGGAGCCGCGAGGGCGACCGCGGTCGAGGTCGAGTCCGCGGAGGTCCTCCGCGCCCAGCGCCCCGGGCTCGCGCGCTTCGTCCTCGCCAGGGGCGAGCTGCGCTTCCAGCTGCTCGTCGGCTGGCGTCCGGCCGCCTCGGCGGCAGAGGCGCTGCGGGGCGGCGAGTCGGCGCTGCTCGGGCCCTGCTCCGACGGCGACGGGCCGGTCCTCGCCTACGACGCCCTCGCCGACGACGACCTCGTCCTCGCCCTGCTCGCCCACGTGACGGGCGGCGCCGAGCGTGCCGAGCGCGTCCGGCGGATGCCGACGCTCGTCTCGCACTCCTCGGTCGTCTTCGACGAGCGGTTGTTCATGAAGTGCTACCGGGTGCTCGAGCGCGGGGCGCGCTCGGAGGTCGACGTCGTCCTCCGGCTCGACGAGGTGGGCTTCAACGCCCTTCCGGCGCCTGTCGCGCACTGGCGCGCCGGCGGCTACGACCTCGCCCTCGTGCGGGAGTTCCTGCCGGGCGCGCTCGAGGGTCGGCTGCTCGCGATGACGTCGCTCCGCGACCTTCTCGCTCACGCGCCCGCCGCCGCGCCGCCCGCCCCCGAGGCGCCCGACGAGGCCGCATCGGTCACCCTCGGCGATCCGGATGCCGAGGTCGCCGCCGCCGGCGGGGACCTCGCGTCCGAGATGCGCCGGCTCGGCGCGACGACGGCGAGCCTCCACCTCGCGCTCGTGCAGGGCTTCGGCGAGCAGCCGGCAGACGCGTCGACCTTCGCCCGCGCCCTTCGACGCGAGGGGATCGACCCGGCGGAGGCGCTCGAGAAGGCGGGCCCCCTCGATCGGGGCGCAGCCGGATCGGCGATCAGGCTGCACGGCGACTACCACCTCCGCCGGGTGATGCGCTCCGAGGCGGGCTGGCTCGTCGTCGGCTTCGGCGACGATCCCCTCTACGGCTCGACCGACGCCGGCACGTCGCTGCGGGGCACGCTCGGCTCGCCCCTCGAGGATCTCGCCGACATGACCTTCTCGCTGCGGATGGCGGCCCGCGAGGCCCTCGGGCAGCGGGGCTCGGCCGAGACGGCCGCGGCGAGCCTCCTCGCCGACGCCTGGTGGCGCCGCAACGCGGGCGCTCTCGTCGAGGGCTACCTCACCACGGACGGCGCCGTCCGGCTCGTTCCCGCCGACCCGGCGACGCGCGAGACGCTCCTTGCCGCGTTCGAGTCGGCGCGCGAGCTGCGCTACGAGGCGACGCCCGCCGAGGCGTGATCGGTCTCGCCGATCGCGGCGCGCAGGTCCTCGGCGGCCTGCTCCGGCGAGACGACGTTGATGTACACGCCGGTCCCGAGCTCGAAGCCGGCGCGGGTGACGAGCTTCGGGACGACGTGGACGTGCCAGTGGTAGATCGAGGTCGAGCGGTAGGGTGCCGCGTGGAACACGACGTTGTAGGCGATGTCGCCGAGGTGCGATCTCAGCGCTGCGAGCGCCGAGCGCACCGCCGTGCCGATCCCGGCGAGATCCTCCGGCATCGAGCGGTGGAGATGTGCCTCGTGCGACCGGGGCACGACGAGCAGCTCGTAGGGCGAGGCGCTCCAGAACGGCGCGAACGTGACCGTCGTGTCGCTCGCCTGGACCATGCGGTAGCCGGCATGCTCCTCCGCCTCTGCCGCCGTGCAGAGCAGGCAGCCACCCGCGAAGCGGCTGAAGCCCGCCTGCTCGTCGGCGAGCTGCCGCGGCACGAAGGGGATCCCGAGGAGCTGGCCGTGGGGGTGCTCGATCGAGGCGCCCGCCTCGCGACCGGAGTTGACGATCACCTGGCTGTAGCGGAGCCCGGGCGTCATCTGGTGCTCCTCGACCCGGTCGCGGATCGCCGACATCACGAGGTCGCACTGGTGGTCGCCGAACGACGCCCAGCTGAGGTCGTGGCTCGGCGAGAGCACGAGCACCTCGTGGATCCCGCTGGCGGGCGCCTCGGTGAAGACCGGCCCGAGGTTCTCGACGACGAAGGGCTGGCGCCCCTCGAACGCCGGGTACCGGTTCGTCACGACGCGCACGAGCCAGTTGCCCTCGCTCCCGTAGGTCTCGAGCGCCGGCGGCGTCTCCTCCTCGTGCCCCGGGCAGAACGGGCACTCCCCGGCCTGCTCGAGGGCGAAGGGCTGGCGGGGGGCGAACGCGGCGCCGCGCTTCTGCCGGCCGGTGGCGACCGCCACCCAGCTCCCCGAGAAGGGGTCGAGGCGGAGCTGGTTCACGTCCCGTCCCACCTGCGCTATCTCAACGCTCGCATCGGCGTAGAGGTTAACCGTTCGGGCACGCCGTCCGGTGACGCTCGGGCGCCGCGGGGGCCGGCGATTCCCCCGGACGGATCGTGTGGGGCGGTCGGGCGGCCGTGACGAGCCCGTCGCCGGTCACGAGCCCGCTGTACGACACGGTCATGGCGTTCCACGTCCTCGCGGCGGTCGTGGGCTTCGGCGCTCTCGGCAGCACGGGGGCGTACGCGGCGGCGGCGAGGC
>JAKAOD010000415.1 GCA_021823365.1 Actinomycetes bacterium
GGCCGCGGCCGCACCGGCCGAACCGGCCGAACCGGCGGCACCGACAGCACCGGCCGAACCGGCCGCACCGGCCGCGCCGAAAGCACCGCGGGGTCCGTCACGAGCCCGATGCCCGGGGTGGTCGTCGACGTGCCCGTAGCCATGGGCGACGTCGTGCACGCGGGCCAGTTGCTGGTCGTGGTCGAGGCCATGAAGATGGAGCACGCCGTCGCCGCGCCCGGCGACGGCGTCGTGAGCGAGCTGCTCGTCGTCCCCGGCCAATCGGTGAAGCTCGACGAGCTTCTCGCACGTGTGGAGCCTGCGGACGCGCCGGGCGCGCCAGGTGGGACGGCTGCGGGCGCGCCGGGTGGGACGGCTGCGGGCGCGCCGGGTGGGACGGCTGCGGGCGCGCCGGGCGGGACGTCTGCGGGCGCGCCGGGCGGGACGTCTGCGGGCGCGCCGGGCGGGACGAGGTCCGGCGACGCCGATGTCGGGGACGAGGTCTGAGGTGGCCGTCACCGGGGCACGCGCCACTCTCCCTGCCGTGCACCGCCGGGAGGACCTCCCGCCTCGCGTGCGGATCTGGGAGGTCGGGCCGCGCGACGGGTTGCAGAACGAGGCATCGATCCTGCCCGCAGCGGTGAAGGCGGAGCTCGTGACCCGCCTCGTCGCTGCCGGGCTCACGACCGTGGAGACCACCAGTTTCGTGAGCCCCGCACGGGTGCCGCAGCTCGCCGACGCGGAAGAGGTGATCGCGCTCCTCGGGCCGCTGCGGGCGAGCCGGCGCGCCCGGGGCGGGGACCTCCGCCTGCCGGCCCTGGTGCCGAACCTCGCCGGGCTGGAGCGAGCGCGTTCGTGCGGCGTGCGAGACGTGTGCATCTTCGCCAGCGCGAGCGAGACGTTCGCAATGAAGAACCTGAACCGGTCGCGCGCCGGGGCCCTCGAGATGTTCGTTCCCGTCGTGGCGGGAGCCCGGGCAGACGGGATGGGCGTGCGGGCCTACGTGTCGATGTGCTTCGGCGACCCGTGGGAGGGTGCCGTGCCCGAGGCGGACGTGGTCTCGGTGTGCGAGCGGTTGCTCGAGATGGGCGCCGACGAGGTGAGCCTCGGGGACACGATCGGCGTCGCGACGGGTGGACAGGTCGTCGACCTGCTCGACGCGCTCGCGCGCGTCGGGATCCCCGCGGGTCGCCTCGCCGTGCACTTCCACGACACCTACGGCCAGGCGCTCGCGAACACCCTGACCGCGCTCGAGTGCGGGGTGACGACGGTCGACTCTGCGGCGGGTGGCATCGGCGGCTGCCCGTTCGCCAAAAGCGCGACCGGGAACCTCGCGACCGAGGACCTCTGCTGGGCGCTCGACGGCGCCGGGGTCGAGACGGGCGTGGACCTCGGTCGTCTCGTCGAGACCTCGATGTGGATGGCCGCCCGGCTCGGCCGGCCGAGCCCGTCGAGGGTGGTGCAGGCGCTCGCCGGCCGCGAGGTCGGCGAGACGGAGGGAGGCCGATGAGCCCGATCGTGCCCGGCGACCTGAGCGCGGTGCCCGGCGACCTGAGCGCGGTGCCCGGCGACCTGAGCGCGGAGCATGAGGAGCTCAGCGCGACGGTCCGGCGATTCGCGCGCGAGGAGGTCGCGCCCGTGGTCGCCGACTTCTACGAGAGGAAGGCATTCCCCTATCCGCTCGTCGAGAAGATGGGTGAGATGGGGCTCTTCGGGCTCCCCTTCCCCGTGGAGCACGGCGGCATGGGCGGCGACTACTTCGCGCTGTGCCTCGCGCTGGAGGAGCTCGCACGCGTGGACTCGTCGGTCGCGATCACCCTCGAGGCGGCGGTAAGCCTCGGAGCGATGCCGATCTACCGCTTCGGCACCGAGGCGCAGCGGGAGCGCTGGCTCCCCGACCTGTGCGCTGGGCGGTCGCTCGGGGCGTTCGGTCTCACCGAGCCCGGCGGTGGCTCCGACGCCGGCGCGACGCGAACGACCGCGCGGCGCGACGGCGGCGAGTGGGTGGTGAACGGCTCCAAGGCGTTCATCACCAATTCCGGCACCGACATCACCGCGTTCGTCACCGTCACCGCGGTCACGTCGAGGCTCGAGGAAGGCCGACCGTCCATCTCCACGATCGTCGTGCCGTCGGGGACGCCCGGCTTCACGGTCGCGCCCGGCTACTCGAAGGTCGGGTGGAGCGCCTCCGACACCCACGAGCTCGCCTTCGACGGCTGCCGCGTGCCGCTCGACCACCTGCTGGGGGAAGAGGGGCACGGCTACGCGCAGTTCCTGTCCATCCTCGACGAGGGACGGGTCGCCGTCGCGGCGATGTCCGTCGGCCTCGCGCAGGGCTGCGTCGACGAGTGCGTCCGCTACCTCGGCGAGCGGGAGGCGTTCGGACGGAAGCTCGGCGAGTCGCAGGTCCTCCAGTTCAAGGTCGCCGACATGGACGCGCGGACCCACGTCGCGCGTCTGGCGTGCTACGACGCGGCGCGCAAGCTCGTCGCGGGGAGGCCGTTCAAGCGCGAGGCGGCGATCGCGAAGCTCGTCGCCTCGGACGCCGCGATGGTGAACGCGCGCGAGGCGACGCAGATCTTCGGCGGGTACGGGTTCATGAACGAGTCCCCGGTCGGCCGCTTCTACCGCGACGCCAAGGTCCTCGAGATCGGGGAAGGCACCTCCGAGGTGTTGCGCATGGTGGTCGCCCGCCACCTCGGCTTCAGCCGCACGCGCCGAGCCGGGTGAGACGGCGCTGCTCCCGACGTCCGGAGGCTCCCGTGCATCGTTCGGTCTCCTCCGTCCGGAGGCTCCCGTCCGAAACTAGTTCAAAGGCAAAGGACCTAACCGAAAACTTGCGCGGAACGCGTTCACAAGCTGGCGAACGACCTCCATACTGAACGTGTGGCCGTCATCGACGACAGGCACACCCTCGCCAGCTTCGACCCTGGCGACCACTGGGCGCCGGACGCGCCGAGGGTGCACCTGTCAGGTGTGCAGGCGACCATCCGGATGCTGATCGACGCATTGCGCGCGGACCGCGCCCTGGGAAAGAGGACCGCCGCCTTCGTCTCCGGGTACCAGGGGTCCCCGCTGGCCGGATTCGACAAGGAGCTCGAGATCGCATTGCGGACGCACCTCGACGTGGACATCGTCCACCGCCCTGCGGTCAACGAGGAGCTCGGGGCGACCGCGGTGATGGGGAGCCAGCTCGCGAGCCTGAACCCGACCGCGCGCGTCGACGGGGTGCTCGGCGTCTGGTACGGGAAGGCGCCCGGGCTCGACCGGGCCATGGACGCGTTGCGGCACGCGAGCTTCGTGGCGGGCCCGGCGACACG
>JAKAOD010000416.1 GCA_021823365.1 Actinomycetes bacterium
TGTTGAATGCACCGAAGACAGGACGCAGGGGCAGGCCCGCGACGCTGCACAGCACCACGTCGGGAGGGTGGGCGTGCACGACGGCGCCGTCGTCGGGCCGCAGACGCAGCAGCTCCCCGTGGATCGGAAGCTCCTGGGGAAGCTGGCGGTCGCCCAGCTCCTCGGCCGGCTCACCGTCGAAGTCGGTGAGGACGACGTCTTCGGGCCTCGTGAGGAGGAGCCCGGGGTCCGAGGCGCTGCGCGCCCGGATCAGCATCCGGCGGCCGTCCACGCGCAGGCTCACGTGGCCGAGGATGTCGGACACGAGCCCTTCGGCCGCGAGCACCCGGCACGCACGCGCGACGTCGGCCCGCCCCGCCGCGAGCTGCCCGGCCACCCCCGCCGAGGCGGCAGATGCCTCACTCACCGGGTGCTGCCGGCTGCAGCGGCGGGAAGGACGCCGTCGACGGGAGCCGCGAGCTCCAAGGTGTTCGCGACCACCGCGTGGGCGACGTAGCGTCCCACGGTGAGCAGCACGCCCACGGCGGCCCCCTCCCCGAGCGCGTCGACGGCCCGCGCCAGCTCTTGCGCGGCGCCGTCGCCATAGCGGTCGACGACGGCGAGGGCGAGCTGCCGGGCAGCCCTGGCCTTCGCGCTCAGATCGGAGGGATCGCCGCGGCCGGTGGCGGCAGCGATCCAGGCGACAGGAAACCCAAGGGTCCGGGCCAACCGCTCGTGCTGGCTCTGCTCGTAGGCGTTCCCCAGCGCGGACGCGACGCCGAGGGCCACGACCTCCGTGAGCTCGGCGGGCAGCGCTGCCTTCAGGGCTTCGGTGAAGGCCTGGAAGGCGGTCGTCGCCTCGGGCTGGTGGCCGCAGACGGCGAAGAACTCGCCCAGGTAGCCGAGGCGGTCGACCTTGGCGCGGAGCGCGTCCTGGAGCTCAGGGGCGAGCTCGTCGAATCGAAGACGTCGGATCTGGCCCACCATTCCTCCTCGGACTCGGCCCCGCGCACGACGCAGCCAGACCCGCACCTCGGGATCGACGTCCGTAACGTACGGGCCGGTCGCGGGAGCGTCAAGCAAGCCTGACCGCGTCCGGGGCACGCCACAAGGGGGCACGCCACCGGGGAACCGGTCCGGGCCGGGGTCCGGTCAGCCGGCGCCCTCGGTGCCGAGGCACCGCTCGAGCACCCGTCTCGCCCAGACGGCGACCATGCGCCGCTTGTAGGCCGCCGAGCCGAGCCGGTCGTCCACCGGGTCGGCTCTGCGGGCTGCAGCCTCGGCCACCTCGGCCGTCGCCGACGCCCACCTCCCCTCCGGCACGCCCCCGAGCTCTTCGGCCTCGGGCACGAGGTAAGCGGCGGGACCCGCGCCGCCGATCGCGAGGCGGACTGCGGTCGGCACGCCGTCGGCGACGTCGGCCGCCGCGGCCGCCGCGACCGTCGGATAGTCGTCGGCACTGCCCGGGGTGAATCGGAGGTAGCAGCTCCGCCGGCCGTCCACGAGCGGCACGCGCACGGCGGTGATGACCTCGTCGGGGCCGAGATCCGTCGACATGAAGCCGTCGATCAGCTCGTCGATCGCCAGGTGGCGCCGGCCTCGCCTGCCCGCCACCTCGACGCGCGCGTCGAGGGCGAGGAGCGCAGGCGGGAGATCCTGCCGAGGGTCGGCGTGCCCCAGGGCGCCGCCGATCGTCGCCACGGCACGCACCCGGGTGTTGCCGACCGATGCCGCCGCGTCGGCGAGTGCAGGCACTGTCGTTCGCACCCGCGGATGGGCGGCGAGAGCGGCGAGCGTGGTGGTGGCGCCGATGGACATCCCCCCGTCCTCTTCCTCGAGGGCTGACAGCTCGGGGATGCGTCCGAGCCAGACGAGCGCCGAGGGGGCGAGCAGCCCCTGGCCGACCATCAGACCGATCGAGGTGCCGCCGGCGAGCGCCACGGCGCCAGCGGCTCCGAGCGCCTCGACGGCCGCGTCGACCGTGGCGGGGACGAGGAACGCCGCTTCACCGGAAGATCCGCTCACGCCGGCGCGACCTCGTCTTGGCGGCGCGCCTGCGCGTCGAGGGCCGCTTCGACGATCGTGCCGTACCCGGTGCAACGGCACAGGTTGCCGCTCAGGTAGTGGCGGACGTCGCTCTCGTCGCGGACGTCCGGGCCCATCGACGCGACGGCCACGATCTGGCCGGGCGTGCAGATGCCGCACTGCATCCCCTCGCACTCGACGAAGGCGTCGACCACCGACGGCGCACGCTCCGCCATGCCCTCGACGGTCCAGATGTCCGCCCCGTCGGCGCAGCCCGCGAGGGAGAGGCACGAGCTCACCGGCCGGTCGTCGACGAGCACCGTGCACACCCCGCACACCCCGATCCGGCACCCCTCCTTGGTCCCGGTCAGCCCGGCACCGCGCAGCACCTCGAGGAGGCTCGCTGTGGCGGCAACCTCGGCGACGAACGGCGACCCGTTGACGCGGGCGTGCAGCTTCACGCCGGTCCCTCCTCGTCTCGGGCCTCTCGTCGGGCCTCTCGTCGGGCCTCTCGTCGGGCCTTGTCTCCCGGCTCGTCTCGGGCCTCGTCGCCGGTCTCGCCCTGCAGCGCCCAGAACACGCGCTCGGCGGTGAGCGGGAGCTGGCGGACTCGGCGCCCCGTCGCCTCGGCGACCGCGTTGGCGATGGCGGCCGCGGTCGGCACG
The DNA here is from genome assembly GCA_021823365.1 of Actinomycetes bacterium. The sequence goes on from JAKAOD010000416.1 coordinate 2,670, forward strand.
TTCGTCAGCTCTCCCACCGCCTTGACGTTGGCGGGACCCACTCCCCGCCCGCCCTCGACGAGCACCGTCCGAAGGAAGGGGACGTCGGCGGCGGTGGGCAGCCGCAACTCGGCGAGGTTCGGCGCCCACACCTGGCCGTCACTCTCGAGGAGGTCCTCCAGGCAGGCGAAGCCGTAGCCCATGACCGTCCCCCCGTCGATCTGCATCCGATGCGAACGGGGGCGCAGCACCGACGCGACGTCGGCGGCCGTCACCACGCTCGAGACGAGGACCTGGCCGGTCTCGGGGTCGACCGCGACGTCGGCGACCTGGGCACAGTAGGAGAGCGCGGGACGTTCGGTACCCGGGCCCGTCTCGACCGTCACGGCCTCGGCGCCGCCTGACTCCCACCAGCGGCTGACCAGCTGGTGCACAGCCGCGGTGAGCCCGACCGTGACCCGGCTCGCGCCCACGCCGGGGTCGTAGGGGAGCAAGCCGGTCGACACCTGGCGAACCTCGACGCGCTCGGGATCGACGCCGAGCGCGGCGGCGAGCTCGTCGCGCACGACCGAGTGGCTCCCGGTCCCGGTCTCGGGGAAGGGGAGCTCGACGACGAACCGCCCGTCGTCGCCCTGCGCGAGGCGGAGAC
>JAKAOD010000417.1 GCA_021823365.1 Actinomycetes bacterium
CGACGGCGACATCTCCGACGGCGACATCTCCGACGGCGACAACTTCGACGGCGACATCTTCGACGGTGACATCTCCGACGGCCGAAGCCACCAGTCCCATCGGGGCGTCCTGATGGAGGACCTGCTGGGCAAGGTCGCGCTGGTCACCGGCGGCGGGAGCGGGATCGGGCGGGGCTCCGCCCTCGCGCTGGCGGCCGCCGGCGCCCACGTCGCGATCGCCGACGTCGACCGGGACCGCGCGATGGCGGTCGCCGACGAGGCGTCGTGGCGGGGCACCGACTGCTTCGGGATGGCGCTCGACGTGAACGAACTGACTGCCTTCGAGACCGCCCGCGACGTGATCCTGCGCCGGCTCGGGAGGATCGACATCGTCATGAACAACGTGGGCGTCGTGGCGGCGGGGCTGCCCGAGGAGATCCCGCTGCACGAGTGGGAGCGGACGATGAGCACGAACGTCCTCTCGATCGTGCGCAGCAACGCCACCTTCCTGCCCCTCCTGCTCGAGCAGGGGAGCGGTCACGTCGTGAACACGGCGTCGGCGGCGGGGCTCTTCCAGTACGAGTACGAGCGGATGCCGTACTCGGTGAGCAAGGCCGCCGTGATCGCGCTCAGCGAGGCGCTCGCGCTGTACCTCCATCCCCGGCACGTCGGGGTCACCTGCCTGTGCCCGGGGCCGGTCGCGACCAACATCCGCCAGCAGATGACCTTCTCCGGCGCGCCCGTCCGCATGCGCCCGCCGATCAAGGGCATGACCCCTGCGGACCCGATGGCCGTCGGGGACCTGGTGGTCGACGCCATCCGGAATGATCGGTTCCTGGTGCTCACCCACCCCGAGCTCCACGAGCTCTTGGTCGAACGGGCGATGGACCCCGAGGGCTTCCTCGCAGCGCGCATCCGCTCGATCGAAGAGGGCTGAGCGGGGGAGCCCGTCGCCCTCTCTCGCGCAGACCGTGCACCCCTTCGGCAGGCCTGCAGGCTACCGTTGCGCCAGAGCGTGACGATCGCTCGTTCACCTGCGGGTCTGGCACTGGGGGAGGTCAGCGTGGGAGCGACGATGGTGAGCGGCGCACCCGCGCGAGGCGGTCGGAGCGTGCTCGGACGTGCGTTGTGGTACCGGCAGGTGGACCGGTACCCCGACACGGCGCACCGTCTCCTCTCACTCGGGATCGTGGTCGTCGCCACGATCATCCTCTACTACCAGCTGTACGTCCCGGGTGCGGTCGCGCCGCAGATCCTCGCGCACTACCACATGTCCTTCCGCTTCTACGTGGACATCACCGTCGTGCTGAACGCTCTCGGCGCGTTCACGTCCGTCCTCGCCGGCCTCGCCGACCGCTGGGGCCGCGCGAACCTCGTGGCCTACGGCCTCGGGGTGACCGGTCTCCTCACGCTGTTCGCGATGCCGCACGCGCCCAGCGAGTGGACGTTCGCCGTCGCCTACTCGGCCGTGGGGTTCGTCGAGGGGATCATCCTGGTCGCGACCCCTGCCCTCGTGAGGGACTACTCGCCCCAGCTCGGACGTGCCTCCGCGATGGGGTTCTGGACCCTCGGGCCCGTCGTCGGCAGCCTGGTCGTGGCCGAGGTCGCGAGCCACACCCTGAGCCACCTGGTCGCATGGCAGGACCAGCTCACGATCTGCGGCATCGTCGGCGTCGTCGTCTTCCTCGTCGCGCTGCTCGGGCTGCGCGAGCTCTCGCCGAGCCTGCGCGACCAGCTCATGGTCAGCATGCGGGACCGGGCGCTCGTCGAAGCGAAGGCGGAGGGCATCGACGTGGAAGGCGCCCTGCGCCGGCCCTGGCGCCAGGTGCTCCGCGCGGACATCGTGCTCTCGGCATTGGCGATCAGCCTGCTGCTGCTCATCTACTACACGGCCGTCGGGTTCAACCCGGTGTACTTCGAGACCGTCTTCCGGTTCTCCCCCTCGCAGGCGAACGGCCTGGGCGATTGGTGGTGGCTGGCGAACGCGATCGCCCTCGTCGTCGTCGGCGTCGTCTCGGACCGCCTGCGCGTGCGCAAGCCGTTCATGATCGTGGGCGGCGCGGGAGCGGTCGGGATGACGATCGTCTACCTCGGCGAGACGACCGCACCCCACACGAGCTACTACACGCTCGCCTGGACGGTCGCGGTGCTCGCCGTCTTCCTCGCTGTCGCGTTCGCACCGTGGATGGCGAGCTTCACCGAGACCGTCGAGAAGCGGAACCCCGCGCTCACGGCCCACGGCCTGGCGATCTGGGGCTGGGTGATCCGGGCGACCGTCGCCGTCTCGGTGTTCATCCTGCCCTACGTGGTCTCCTCGACGACAGCGCTCGTGCAGTACGGGCCCGCCGTGAAGGCGGCGGAGGCCGTGGTGCAGAAGGCGCCGCCGGTGAACGTCCCCTACGCGGCGGCCTCCCAGCCCCTCCTCACGGTGGTCGAGACGCACGCCGCCCTCTTCGCGAAGCTGGCGAGCTACCCGTCTGCGACAGCGATCCCGCCGAGCGTCCTCGGCTCGGCGGTGAAGGCGGTCGGGGTCCCGGCGCTGCTCGAGGCGCAGAAGTACACCGCACCGCTCGGGGTCCTGGCCGCGCACGGCGTCGCGGTGGCCGGCGCCGCGGCGGCGACGCCGTCAGAGTGGCAGCACTGGTGGTGGGTGTGCGTCGGCGGCGAGATCCTCTTCATCCCGCTCGTGCTCTTCATGACCGGACGCTGGTCGCCGCGCCTGGCGAAGCGCGACGAAGAAGAGCACGACCTCGAGGTGCGCCAGGAGCTCGCCAGGCTCGAGGCGCGCCGGGGCGCGCCGGCCGGCACGCCGTGAGGACACACCTCGGACGCAGCTCCGGGTTGCTACGGTCGCGGGCATGAGACTGCGACGCGCCGCCCTCAGTGCGGTGGCGGCAGCGTCCCTCCTCGGCGCCACGCTCGCGGCTGTCGCCGTCGCGCCGGGCGCCGGTGCCTCCGGTCAGAAGCTGCCCACGTTCTACGAGGTGCCGAGTCACATCCCGCGCACGCCCGGGACGCTCGTGAAGGACCAGCAGGTCTCGGTCCCGGGCGTCGCGGGCACGGTCTACCGGGTGATGTACGTCTCGACCACCCTCAGGACACAGCCGGTCCCGGTCACCGGGCTCGTGATCGTGCCCAGGGGAAAGGCGCCGGCCGGGGGGTTCCCGGTCGTCGCGTGGGGCCACGGCACGAACGGCATGGCGACGCAGTGCGCGCCGTCGCTCCACGTCGCGTCCACAAGCGTGGGTGTCCCCGAGGTGAACGCCCTCCTCGCGCAGGGCTGGGTCGTCACTTCCAGCGACT
>JAKAOD010000418.1 GCA_021823365.1 Actinomycetes bacterium
TCCGATCTCTCGCCGTCGCCGGCGCGCCGAGCGCCCTCGAGCTCGCGGCCGCCCTCCACCCGACCCCGGCGGTCGGGGGATGGCCGCGCGACGAGGCTCTGGACTACCTGCGCAAGTCGGAGGAGCTCGACCGCGGCCGCTACGCCGGGCCGGTGGGCTTCGTCGACGCCGACGGGGACGGCGAGTGGTGGATCGGGATCCGCAGCGCCCTCGTCGAGGGCCGCAGCGCGAGGCTCTTCGCAGGCGTGGGGCTCGTCGCCGGCTCCGATCCGTCCGCGGAGCTCGCCGAGACCCAGCTCAAGCTGCAGGCGATGCTCGCCGCCGCCGTCCGGCCCTGACCCTCCGCCGCTCGACCAGGCGCCGCGCGCCGTAGAGGGAGACGAGCCAGAGCGCCTCGGTCACCGTCCGGCTCGACATCTTCGAAGTGCCCTCGACGCGATCGACGAAGCGGATCGGAACCTCCGCGATCCTGGCGCCTGCACGGCGAGCGCGGTAGGTCATCTCGATCTGGAAGCCGTAGCCGTCCGCTCGGACCGAGCCGAGGTCCACTCGCTCGAGCACGCTCGCCGCGTAGACCCTGAACCCCGCCGTCGAGTCCTTCACGCCGAGGGCGAGCGCGAGGTCGGCGTAGAGGTTGCCCCAGCGCGAGAGCAGCCGGCGGGACAGCGTCCAGTCCGGCGCCGAGCCGCCCGGGACGTAGCGCGAGCCGATCGCGACCTCGAAGCCCTGCCCGAGGGGGGCGAGGAGCCTCGGGAGGTCCGCCGGGTCGTGGGAGAAGTCGGAGTCCATCTCGACGAACGCCTCGTAACCGCGGCCCAGGCCCCAGGCGAACCCGGCGCGGTAGGCGGGGCCGAGGCCCTCCTTCGCCTCGCGGCTCAGCAGCTCGATGCGGCCGAGCTTGTCGGCGACCTCGAGCGCGAGCTTCGCCGTCCCGTCCGGCGAGGAGTCGTCGACGACGAGGATGTCGGCAGCCGGGAGGCACTCGCGCACCCGGCGCAGCATCCGGCCGATCGTCGCACTCTCGTTGTAGGTCGGAAGGACGACCAGGACACGCATCCGGGGGAGACTACATGGCGCGCCCGCACCTCCCGCCTCGGGTGGCCACGGGCGCGTGCAAGCATGATCGGGTGACGAAGCGCCGCAGCCTGCGCTCGATGATCCCGGCGCCGCTGCGCCACAGCTTTGTCATCTTCGTCGTCCTGCTCCTGCTCGAGTACCTCGTCGTCCCCGAGCTCGTGGGGGCGAGCCGGCACCTCTCCCTCCTCACCCACATTCGCGTCGGGTGGGTCATCGCGGGGTTCGCCCTGGAGGCGGGCTCGCTCCTCTGCTACGCGCTGCTGTCTCGGGCGCTGCTGCCCGGCGGCCGGCCCGGGCTCTGGAAGATCCTCCGGATCGACCTCGCCGGACTCGCGGTCAGCCACGTGCTCCCCGGCGGGAGCGCGCCGAGCGCCGGGCTCGGCTACCGGCTCCTCACGACGAACGGGGTGCCGGGCGCCGACGCCGGGGTCGCCATGGCGACCCAGGGAATCGGTTCGGCCGTGGTGCTCAACGTCATGCTCTGGTGCGCGCTCGTCGTGTCGATCCCGATCGCCGGGTTCCACCCGATCTACGTCGTCGTCGCACTGGTCGGCATGCTCGCCCTCCTCGCCGTCGGCGCCCTCGCCTGGTCGCTCACCCATGGCGAGGCCGGCGCCGTCCGGTTCGTGCGCGCCTTCGCCGAGCGCGTCCCGCGTCTCCAGCCCGACCGCCTCGAGCGCCTCGTGCGCCAGCTCGGGACCTCGCTGCGCGAGCTTGCCGCCGACAGGGAGCTGGTGCGTCGCGCCGTCGGCTGGGCCGCGCTCAACTGGCTCCTCGACGCCGCCTCGCTGTGGTCCATGGTCGCCGCCTTCGGCATCTACGTCGATCCGATCGAGCTGTTCGCCGCTTACGGGATCGCCAACGTCCTCGGCGCCCTGCCGATCACGCCTGGCGGCCTCGGGACCATCGACGCTGCGGCGCCGGCGCTGCTCGTGAGCTTCGGCGTCACTCGCTCGCCGGCGACGCTGGCCGTCCTCGCGTGGCGCCTGTTCAACTTCTGGCTGCCGATCCCGGTCGGGGCTGGCGCCTACGTCAGCCTGCGCGCCCCCCGCGGCTCGAGCCTCGCCGCCCGACGGAGGGCGCTCGGGCGGATGGCCTCGGAAGCAGCCCGCACAGAGGAGACCTTGCCGGTGCCGGTGGCCACCGCGGCTCCGGGTGGGCCTCAGGCGAGAGCCGACCCACCGCGGTCCGGATCGTAGGGAAGACGGGCGAGCTCGACCAGACGTTCCGTCACGGTGCAGGCGAAGGTCCGCTCGAACAGCTCCTTCTTCCGCCGAATGTTCCAGAGCTCGAGCTCGCCGTCACCGTGGGCCTCGACGACGAGCTCGACCCGGCGCCCCTCGCTCTCCGACCCCGCGCCGTCGCCAAGGACGACGTCCACCCGCTCGACGAGGGAGGAGTGTGCCGAGTCGAGCGCATCTGCGAGCCTGAGGACCGCGACGAGCGCAGTCACCTCGGCGCGGTCCTCGGCGCCGAGCATCCCGAACGGCTCGAAGCCCGCCTTCGGCGTCCCGCGGACGTGGTAGCGACCCAGCACGGAGAGCTTCGCCACCTCAGCGGGCGAGAACCCGCGCAGCCCGCCGTTCTCGACGAGATAGGCGGTGTGCCGGTCGTGCCCGGCCCGGCTGACGTGCTCGCCGATGTCGTGGAGGAGGGCGCCGAGCTCGAGCAGCTCCCGGCTGTCGGGACCGAGCCCGTGGAGCTCCAGGGTCGCGTCGAAGAGCTCGATGGCGAGGGCGGCGACCTTGCGGGCGTGACGCTGCCGCCAGCTCGACCTCCGGCACAGGGCGAGCACGGACGACCGGCGAAGAGCGCGGGGGTCGCCCGAGAGCTCGGCCGGGTCGTGGCCGCCGATCGCGTCGAGAACGATCCCTTCTCGAAGCGCCCATTCGCTCACGGTGAGCTCCGCGAGCCCGGTCACCTCCATGAGGCCCTCGAGGACGGCGATCCCGGCCGGCAGGAGCTCTGCCCGGCGGGCGTCGCATCCGGGCATCCGCGAGCGCTCGGCGATGGTCGAGGCGCGGGCGCGGCGGGCGAGCGCGGCGACGTCGCTGCGAGACACGGAGAGCTGGTTGACCGCCGAGGGGATCGCGCCTTCGCTGAGCGCCGCTGCCATGCGGGCGATCGCGGCGAACGTCCCGCTCGAGCCGACGAGCATGCGCGGCTTCAGCTCGACGATCTCGTCGACGACCC
>JAKAOD010000419.1 GCA_021823365.1 Actinomycetes bacterium
AGCATCCTCCGCTACGGGGTGCGCGCCGTCTTGAGCCCGCGATCACCCGTCGGCCTGGTGCACGCCACCGATCCTCGGCTGGTCCGCTTCCTGGCCGCCATGGTCCACAGCTGCAGGACCAGCACGTGGCGTCGGAGCATGGCCGCATACCGGGCGCTCAACGAGCGCGTCGTCGACTCCTATCGCCACCAGCTCGACGGCGGCGTGTCGGTGGAGCTGACCGAGGGGAACGTGATCGCGTGTTTCGCCGACCCGCGGGAGAGCTCGGGCTTCCTCCACGAGATGGAGGAGATCGTGGGTGCCGGCCAAGCGGCCGAGGTGTCGCTGCTGACCGGTGACGAGGCGCGCGAGGCCGAGCCGCACCTGTCCGAGCGCGTCTCCATGGCGGTCGTGGTGCGCGGCCAGCAGTACTTGACCCCTTCCGCCTATGTGGCCGCGCTTGCCAAGAGCGTGCGCGAGCGGGGTGGCAAGATCCTCGAGAACACGCCGGTGACCGCCGTGGAACGGCGCCGCGGAGTCCTCGTCGCACGGGGACAGGGAGATGGGCTCGAAGCTGAGGCGATGGTGGTCGCCGCCGGCGCGTGGGCGAGCAACCTCCTTGCGGGCCACGGTGTGCGGGTCCCCGTCTACGGTGGTCGGGGCTACAGCTTCACGGTCGCGGTCGAGAGCCCCTTCCGCTCGCCCCTCTACCTGCCGGCGGCAAGAGTGGCGGTCACGCCGCAGGGTGGCCGCGCCCGTTTCGCCGGGATCATGGAGTTCGGCTCGCCTGACGCTCCTTCGAGGCCGGCGCGCATCGTTCACATGCTCGAGGCGGCCCAGCCGATGCTGCGGGACATCGACTGGTCGACGAGGGCGGACGACTGGATGGGCGCGCGACCGCTCTCCGCCGACGGGCTCCCTCTGGTGGGCCCTACGAAGACGCCTGGGCTCTTCGTGGCCGGTGGCCACGGGATGTGGGGGATGACGCTAGGACCGCTCAGCGGAGCGCTGCTCGCGACGCAGATCGCGACCGGTGTCGTCGCGCCGGAGCTCGCGCCGCTCGACCCCTGCCGTTGAGCGCGGTCCGGGATCTGCTACGAGAGATGCCCGCGTGCCGACACCGGCCAGCGTTCGACGATCTCGCCGTTGGAGACGACGTGGTAGAAGTCGAAGAGGTTGACAGTCGGGCAGACGTGGTTGGGCACCACGCGCACGAGGGTTCCGATCGGTGGCGGTCGCCGGTCGCCGAGGGCGACGATGCCGTGGCACTCCGAGAGCGAGGTCACGACCGCGTCGTCGAGCTCGGGCACGACGCCGAATCCCTCGAGCCACCCGGGACGGTCGCTCCCGAGCGCCTTGCTGCCGGCGTCGAGCACGACGTGGCCCGCCGCGGCGGTGCTCACCACGGTCGCCGCCACCGCCAACGCGACCTCCGACTCTCGAGCCGTCCCGAGCGCGACCTGCTGGCGATCGTTGAACACGTAGGTGCCCGGACGTTCTTCGGTGACCGGGCGCATTGCTGAGCGCGCCGCGGTGGGCGTGGACCCGGCACTGACCCGAACCGCCGGGATGCCGCGCGCTGCGAGCGCAGCCACCGCCTCTTGCAGCCCTTCGACCTCATCGCGCGCCGCGCCCTCCGGCGCGTCGAGGGTGCGGTAGCCGTGGCCGCCATGAGTGAACACCCCTTCGACACGGAGCCCGAGGTCGACGAGCGCAGCCGCGAGCGCACCAGCCTCGCTCGGGACCACCCCGCTACGGTGCTGGCCAGGATCGATCTCCACCATCGCCCTCAGAGCACCCGAGAGGCCGGCCTTCGCGAGGAGCTCACCCGCCCGGATCGAGTCGACGCCCACGCTGAGCCGCACCGAGCCCGAGAGGCGAGCGAGCCGCTCGGCCTTGTCGCGCTGGGCGACCACTGGATAGGCGATGAAGAGGTCGTCGTGGCCCCCAGCGGCGAACACCTCTGCCTCGCCCACGGTCGCCACCGTCAGGCCGGTTGCGCCGTGCGCGCGCTGGAGTGCGGCGATGTCCAGCGATTTGTGCGTCTTGGCATGGGGTCGAAGGTCGACGCCGCGCTCGTTCATCTCGGCCGCCATCCGAGCGATGTTGCCGACGAGGGTGCAGTGGTCGACCAGCAGTGCCGGCGTGCTCAGGTTCTCGGGCATCTGCCAATGCATCGGGACTCTCTTTCTTACGCACGTGCATGCGACGTCCAAGTCACTGAATCCTGCGAAGGAATAGGTACATATGGTATTCCATTTCACATAAAGCTCAGCGACTGGGCTCGTCACCAGGGAGTGAGCGCGCCCGTTCACCATGACGCCTCGGGGCCTTTTGTGAACGAGCAGCTGCAACTTCTGTGAAGAATCTTCGGCGCCCCCGGCAGGACTCGAACCTGCGACGCACGGTTTAGGAAACCGACGCTCTATCCTCTGAGCTACGGGGGCGGGCGGATGACAATTTGGGATGGCTACTTGCTCCGGTGCCACCTCCGGCGAACAGAAGCCTACCGCCAGTCGCCCCGAACGCCCGCTGCGGCGGGGAGTGGCTTCGAGCTCTTGCTGCACCGCCACATGTGAACCATCAAGTTGTTCGGCACCATACCTCGCGTGGTGCTGGAATGGCCCCGTGGCCAGTCATCCAGTGGGTCGCTGGGCTCTTCGCCGACGCGACCACCAGGGTTCGTCCCGGCATCACGTGGACGACAACCGCAGCAGCACCCCTCCCCGACGGGCATTCCGTGATCGCCGGCAGAAATCAGGTGGTCGGCGACCGACAGCGTCGTGCCCTTGGCGGTAAGCGGGGCGATGCTTCGCGCGGGGTTCCGTCGACTTCGCGCTGGCCGAGGGTAGGTCATCGAGCCGAGGTTCTGGCTGATGGTGTCTCCGAACGTGACGGCGAGCCAGACGTCGAGGATGCCCCTCCTGCCGGTTCGCAGAACCCCACGCAGCATTGCGGCAACTCGGTGTCACGTCGCCGGTCGCGTCGGCTGCTCTGCTCGGCACCGCGTCAACGGCTCGGACCCGCCGATCATGGGGCGATTAGCGTTTCCGGGGGTGGAGTGCTCAGCGTGCGGAGGGTCGGTACCGGTCGCCGCACGATTCTGCCCATCGTGCGGCGCAGCGCAGGGGCGAGCTACGCCTCCGACCGAGCAGCGAAAGACGGTGACGGCCCTCTTCAGCGACGTCACCGGGTCGACCACGATGGGCGATCGCCTCGACCCCGAGAGCATGCGCCGGGTCCTCGCCCGCTTCTTCGAGGTGGCCAGAGGCGTCATCGAGGCCCACG
>JAKAOD010000420.1 GCA_021823365.1 Actinomycetes bacterium
GAGCGGACGCACCTTCATGCCTTCGATCTCGGCCATTGCTCGTTCTCCTCGGGGAATGCTCAGGTCTTGCCGGAGGGGTGCCCTGCGCGACGGGCCGGTGGCGCCGCCGGTGCGTCTCCCCAGGCGTCGAGGCAGGCGGCGACGGTCTCGTCGAGGGCCTCCTCGAGCGTGGTCGAAGGGGTGAAGCCGCGGGCGCCCAGGCGCTCGGTCGACAGCCGCCAGGGGAGCGGCGGGGCCGCCGGGCGCTCGGGGGCCTCGAGCGGGGGGCGCTCGCCCGTCGCGCGCTCCCAGGCGTCCTGGACGAGCCCAGCGAGGCCCCGCACGGTCCTCGGCACGCCGGAGCCGCAGTTGTAGAGCCCGGGCGGCAGCGCCGCCGCGCCCTCGCCGCAGAGGCCGGCCGCTGCCTCGATCGCCCGGCACGCGTCGTCGATCGCGAGGAAGTCGCGCCACTGGAGCCCGTGGGTGAGGAGGCGGAGACATCCGGTCGTCGCGGCCTGGCGGCAGAGGTCGTTGGCGACGAGCGTCCACTGCGAGATCGAGGGGTCCAGCGGCGCCCCGACGCAGTTCGCCAGGCGCAGCACGACGAGCTCGACCTCGCCCCCGGTGGCGGCAGCGGCGGCGTGCTCCGAGGCGAGGCGCGCCAGCGCGTAGTGGTCGCGGGGCTCGGGCGCGACGGACTCGGTGAGCGTCGCCCCGGGGAGCATCGCCGTGCCGTACACGTGCGCGGTCGACACGTAGACCAAGCGCCCGACGCCCGCCGCGCGGCAGGCGAGGGCGAGGTGGCGGGCGCCGGCGACGGCGAGGCCGAAGCTCGCGTCGGGCTCGGCCCGCATCGCCTCGGCGCTCGGCGCGGCGAGGTGGACGACCGCCTCTGCCCGCGACATCGTCGGCACGAGCTCCTCGACCGCCGCCTCGGGGGCGACGCGGAGCTGCTCCGCGGGCTCGAGCCAGGGATGGTGGCGGCGGGTGCCCGCCACCACCTCGCAGTCGGCCCGTTCGACGAGGTGCCGGACGAGGCGCCCCCCGAGGTAGCCGCCCGCGCCCGTGACGAGCAGGCGCACGCTCAGTCCGGGGTGGCGGCGAGGTGCCCGCGGTACCAGTCGACGGTCCGCTCGAGCGCCTCGGCAAGGGTCCAGCGGGGCGCCCAGCCGAGCACCCGGCGCGCCTTTTGCGCCGAGAGGTGCTGCGCGGAGATCTCGTTCCTCGCCGTGGCGCGCACGTCGGGCTCGACGTCGGGCACTCCCGCGGCCCGGCAGATCATCTTCGTCAGCTCGATCACGCTGAGCGGGGTCTCGGTCGAGAAGTTGAACGCCTCGCCGGCGAGCTCTGGCCGGGCGGCCATCGCCTCGGCGAGGCAGAGATAGGCGAGCGCGCCGTCCTCGACGTAGAGGTAGTCCCGGACCGGCGAGCCGTCGGAACGGATGACGGGCCGCTCGCCGCGCAGGACCGCGCGGATCGTGCCGGGGACCAGGCGGTCCCAGTTGAGGTCGCCGGGGCCGAAGAAGTTGCCGCAGCGCGTCACCGAGGCCGGTACGCCGAAGACGGCATGGTAGCTCGAGACGACCATGTCGCAGCACGCCTTGGAGACGTCGTAGGGGTGCAGCGCCTTGAGCGGCATCTCCTCGGAGTAGGGGAGGGCCGGCTGGGTGCCGTAGGCCTTGTCGCTGCTCGCGACGACGACGGTGCGGATGCGGGGCGTGCGCCGGGCGGCCTCGAGCAGCGACCAGGTGCCGCGCACGTTGGAGTCCCAGGTCGAGACGGGGTTGAGGTTCGCCACCTCGACCTGGGTCTGCGCCGCGAGGTGGAAGACGGTGTCGACGCGGTACTCCCCGAGCACCCGCTCGACGAGCGCCTGGTCGCGTACGTCCCCGTGCACGACGCTTGCCGCACCTGCCCACCGCTTCACCTGGCTCGTCGGGGGGACGTCGTCGCGCACCAGCACGACGACGTCGGCGCCCGCTTCGACAAGCATCGCCGTGACGTGCGAGCCGAGGAAGCCGGTCGCGCCCGTCACGAAGACGGGCCGGTCCCTCCAGAAGCGAGTGTCCGGGGTGGTGGGAGGTCCGGCCGCCATCGGCTCGGCGCCGCGTCCCCCGGTCAGCTCCACAGCTTCCACGGCGCCTTTCCCGCCGCCCACAGGCCCTCCAGCACGTCACGCTCCCGCGGCGTGTCCATCGGCTGCCAGAAGCCGTCGTGCTTGTAGGCGAAGAGCTGGCCGTCGCGGGCGAGCGCGTCGAGCGGTTCACGCTCCAGCATGACGTCTTCGTCGGCGGGGATGTAGCGGTCGATCGCCTCGCGCTGGAACACCATGAACCCGCCGTTGATCGCGCCGATCGAGGTCTGCGGCTTCTCGGCGAACGCCCGCACCAGCCCATCACCCTCCAGGTCGAGCTCGCCAAACCGTCCCGGTGGACGCACGGCGGTCACCGTGGCGAGCCGCCCGTGCGATCGGTGGAACTCGAGCAGCTGGGTGACGTCGACGTCGCCGACGCCGTCGCCGTAGGTCACCATCACGGTGTCGCTCTCGACGTAGCGCGCGGCAAGGCGCACCCGCGTGCCTGTCTGGCTGTCGAGGCCGGTGTCGACGCACGTCACCCGCCAGCCAGCCTCGGCGGCGTCCCCGAGGTACTCGACTGCCGCCGGGTTGTCGAGGGTGATCGCGAAGTCCGTCGAGAGCGCACGGAAGTGGAGGAAGTACTCCTTGATCTGCCGGGCGAGCCAGCCGAGCGCGAGGACGAAGTCGATGTGGCCGTGGGCCTCATAGATCTTCATGATGTGCCAGAGGATCGGGCGCTGGCCGATCGGCAGCATCGGCTTCGGCAGAGCGACGTCGGCCTCGCTGATGCGACGGCCGCGGCCGCCGCACAGGATGATCGTCGGCACCGACATGCGAGGAATCTAGCCGTCGTCCTCGGGCACGAGGGCGTTCAGCGCGTCGATGAGCTGGCGGAGACGACCGTGGTGCGCCCTGTCGAACTCGAGGGCGATCCGCTCGAGCTCCAGGTGGTCCTCGCCCTGCCGCTCGGGCGGGAGCGGCTCCGTGCGCCAGATCCCCCGGGGCGAGCAGATGTCCGCGAAGGCCTCGGAGAGCACGCGCAGGCCCTGGTCGCTCGGCGCCGTGTGCAGGCGGATCACCATCGTGTCGCCGACGAAGCGGCGCGAGTGGTAGTTGCGCCGGAAGCCGAGGACCTCCCCGACGGCCTCGTCGACCTCGGCCGTGATCCGGTAGAGCGCGGCGTCCGGCGGGTCCGCAAGCCC
>JAKAOD010000421.1 GCA_021823365.1 Actinomycetes bacterium
CCGACATAGACGTCCTTCATCGCGAGCTGGGAGTCGATCAGCCAGACGCGGTCGACGCCTTGGGCCTCGAGGCGCTTCGTGAAGGACGCCCAGTCCTTGAACGCCTCTCGCGGGCTGATCCCGATGCTGATGTCGAACGAGCTCACCTCACCGGTCCCTTCGCTCTCTCGGCTCGCCTACCGCTCGAGCACGCGAATCGCGTCTGCCACCTCGGCCGGCTGCTCGACCGGGATCGGATGTCCGGTTGCAGGGACGACGCGCAAGGTGCTCTGTGCGATCAGCCTCGCGATGATCTCTCCGGCGCGGGGCGGGCAGTGCTGGTCGAGGTCGCCAGCGACGACGACGGTCGGCGCGGAGACATGTCCGAGCTCGTCGTCCAGCGGGTGCTCGTGGAGGTCGGCCATGGCCCGGCACGCGTTCGCGTACCCGCGGGGATCGGCGGTCGACTGCCGCCGGATCACGAGCCCCGCACCGAGCTCGCCCGGATCGTTCCGGTAGACGTCCTCGGTGTCGAGGTCGAGCCGCCACCGCAGGTCCGGGTCTCCTCCGTCCACCGCCGCGGCGCGCGCACGGTACCACTGCGCCGCGGCTGCGTTGACGCGGCTCGACGTCGCGATGAGGGCCAGTCCGTCCACCCGGTCGGGGTGGTCGATTCCGACCCGCATCGCGACCGTGCCGCCGAGCGAAAAGCCGGCGATGACGGCACGCTCCACACCGATGGCATCGAGCAGCCCGACGAGATCTGCGTCGAGCTGACGAAGACTCCCGTCGGCGGCGCCGAGCGCCGTCTCACCGTGGCCACGCAGGTCGTAGAGGATCACACGGTGGTCGAGGACGAGGTGCGGCAGGACCTTCCTCCAGGCACGGTGGTCGTCGGCGAGGCCGTGCACGAGCACCACCGGACGCCCGCGTCCGACCTCGTACCACGCGACCTCGATCCCCTCAACTGCCACCCGCATCGGGTCCCCCCTGACTTGGCGTCGTCGCGGCGCAGGCCTCCTCGACGCGTCGTCGCAGCTCCGTGCGGGCCACCTTTCCGCTGCTCCCGAGCGGGAGATCCTCGACGAGGACGAGCCGGTCGACCCACTTGTGACGGGAGAGGCCGCGCCCCTCGAGGAAGGAGCGCAGCGACTCGAGCGTGACGTCGTGGCCCCGGCGCGCGACGACGCACGCCGCGACGCGCTCGCCGAGGTCCGGATCGGGGAGACCGACGAGACATGCCTCGGCCACGTCGGGGTGCTCGACGAGCACGGCCTCGACCTCGTAGGGATTCACGTTCTCCCCCCCGCGGATGATGATGTCCTTCCTTCGCCCGACGACGTGCACGAAGCCGTCTTCGTCGACGAACCCGAGGTCGCCGAAGTGCGCCCACCCGTCCTCGGCAAAGGGCCCACGCCCCTCGTTCCAGTAACGTTGCTGGACGAGCGGGCCGCGCATGCAGATCTCGCCGACGTCGCCCGGCAAGACTGGTCGGCCCTCCGGGTCGCAGATCAGCGTCTCGGCACGCTCGTGCGGACGGCCGACGGTCTGCCAGCGCTTCTCGGGCGGGTCGTCCGGGCTCGCCACGGCGAGCTGACCGATGTCCATCGCGCCGTAGAACCCGCACACGCGAGATCCCGTGCTCAGCTCCCAGCTCTCGGCGAGGTCGGGGGGCATCGGCGCACCGGCGACCGCCGTCACGCGCACCGACCGCAGAGCCACCGGGTCGAAAGCGTCACTGCGGTAGATCCGCCCGACCATCGTCGGCACGGCGCCGAGCACGGTCGCCTCCGCGTCGCCGGCGAGACTGAGGGCTCGCTCGGCGGAGAAGCGCCGCTCCGCCGTCATCACGAGGCATGCACCGACGCGCAGCGCGTAGAGGCACATCTCGCCGACGCCCTGGGAGATCGGCGAGAGAGGAAGCACCCGATCGCCCGGGCGGATGCCGAGCCGGCTCGTGAAGCCCTCGAAGGTCAGCTGCTTGAGCTCGGCCGACAGCGACGCGAGCTTCGGCGGGCCCGTCGTGCCGGACGTCATGGCGATCTGGACGATGTCGCCGGGCTCGGTCGCATGCACCTCGACCGGCCCCTCGCCTGGCCGGCTCGGCGGCACGACGGCAGCCGCGTCGACGACGCCACAGCGGGCGGTCGCGGTCCTCCTGACCCCGCGCATCGCCGTCGCGCCCAGCTCGTCGGTGACCACCAAGGTCGCGCCGGAGCGCGTGAGCACCGAGTCGAGCTCGAAGGTCCCGAGGGAAGGCGAAAGCGGCAGGACCACACCGCCGAGCGCCGGGACCGCGATCTCGAGCGCGACGTACTCCCAGACGTTCGGCAGCGACACCCCGACCACGTGCCCGGAGCGCACGCCGACCGCACGCAACCCGGTCATCGCGACGCGGACCCGGTCATGGAGCTCTGCGAACGAGATGGTCTCGCCACCCTGGCAGATGGCCGCGGCGCCGGGACGGCGCGTGGCGTTCGCCGCGAGATAGGTCAACGGCCGGTACAAGAGTGCCTCGGTCATCGCCCCGACCACCGCGGCGGGCGCTTCTCGGCGAACGCCGCTGCCCCCTCGCGGGCATCCTCGCTCGCGAACACCTCCGCCGCCAGCTTCGTGTTGAGCTCCCACAGCTCGTCGTCCGAGGATTCGAGCGCCGCACGCAAGAGCCGCTTGGACGCGCGCAAGGCGAGCGGGCCGTTGGCGGCGATCCGCTCCGCGAGGAGGATCGCCTCCTCGCGGGCGCGACCCTTCTCGACAACCCGATTCACGATCCCGAGCTCGCACGCGCGCGCTGCGGTGATCGGCTCTCCGGTCAGCGCGAGCTCGAATGCGACCGGAGGCGCTATCCGCCTCGCGAGCCGGACGAGCCCTCCCGACGCGGCGAACAGGCCTCGCTTCACCTCCGGGAGCCCGAAGGTGGCGTTCTCGGCCGCCACGACGAGATCGCAGGCGAGGACGATCTCGAACCCGCCGCCGACGGCCGCCCCGTTGACCGCGCCGACGAGCGGCAGCGGGAAGTCGCGACGGACGATCCCCCCGAACCCGCCGGGCACCGCGTTGATCGCTTCCGCGGCGCCGGAGCGTACGGCGCCGAGGTCCATCCCCGCGCAGAAGATGCGATCACCTGCACCCGTGATCACGACGGCCCGGACCTCCGAGTCGCCCGGCAGCGCGTCGAACGCCTCGGCGAGTGCCCGCCCGGTCTCGAGATCGATCGCGTTCGCCGCTCGCTCGCGGTCGATCACGAGGACCTCGACGGCGCCCTGCCG
>JAKAOD010000422.1 GCA_021823365.1 Actinomycetes bacterium
GGGCAACAGGGGGCCTCGGCAGGGGCCTGGCGCCTGGTAGCCGGGCCGGCCGAGCCCGGTTCGGCCGGCGCAGAGGGGGCGAGATGACCGGCCGGACGGCCAGGCTGCCGTCGGAAGCGGAGATCGCCCGGCGCTACGCGGCGGTGCGCGCGGCGATGGGCGAGGCAGGGCTCGACGCCCTCGTCGTGTCCGGGAGCGAGTACACCGGCTTCGAGGGGGCGGTCCGGTACCTCTCGGGGTTTCGCATCGTCCACCGCTACGCCTACGTCCTCGTTCCGGCGTCCGGCGATCCCTGCATCGTCTTCCCGAGCGAGGCGCGCTACGTGGGCGAGCACGGCGGCGGGTTCGTGGGCGAGCAAGTCTTCGCCGACCGACCGGGCGCCTTTCTCGGGGAGCAGCTCACCGCTCGGCGGGCGCGGCGCGTCGGCGTGTACGGGCTCGACTACGTGATGTGCGTACGCGACTACGTCGCCCTCGCCGCAAGTGGCATCGAGATCGTCGCCTTCGACGACGGGTTCGACCTCGCCCGGGCGGTGAAGAGCGCCGAGGAGCTCGAGTCCGTCCGGGAGACGATGGCGATCAACGAGGCCGGCTTCTGGGCGGTCCAGGCGGCCTACCGCCCGGGGCGCACGCAGGCGGAGCTCATGGCGGAAGCCGAGGCGCTCTTCGCCCGCGCCGGCACGGGACGCCAGACCATGGACATGGTGCTGTGGGGGAGGAAGGGATCTGCCACGCCGGAGTTCCGCATCCCCGAGGCGGCAGCGCCGATCGAGCCGGACGACCTCCTTCTCTACTCGCTCGAGGTCGCCGGGCCGGGCGGCCACTGGGTCGAGTTCACGCGGCCGCTCAGCAAGGGTCCGCTCTCCCCCGCGACCGAGGCGATGCTCGAGGCCTACGCGGCCTACTTCGAGGCCGCGCCCCGGGCGCTCGCCGCCGGGTCGACGGCGCACGACGCCCACCGGTCGATCTCGCGCCCGTTCCTCGAGGGCGGGTTCCGGCTCGGCCACGTCACGGGGCACTCGATCGGCATGACGATGATCGAGCACCCGCGTGTCGGCGACGGGGTCGAGGTCGAGCTGAGGGACGACATGGTCGTCTCGATGCACCCCCACGTCATCAGCCCCGACGGCACGGCGTGCATGTACATGCAGGACACCTGGCGCGTCGCAGCAGGTGGCGCCGAGCTGCTGTCGACCGTTCCGGCGAAGGTGTTCGACGGCGGCGAAGCTCGCCCCGGCGCGGGCCCGCCGGAAGGTTGAGGACGCCGTCGCATGCCGGCCCCGGCCGGGCTCGTCCTCGACGAGGTGGTCCCTAGGCTTGCTCGGGTGAGCGACTACTCCGACCTCGTGCTCCCCCCCGACGTCGTGCTCGTCGGCGGGCTCGTCGAGAGCGATCCGGACTTCGCCGAGCAGCGCGGGCCGGCGGAGGTGGATCCCGAGCACTTCAAGCAGGCGATGCGCTCCCTCCCGACCGGCGTGGCGATGGTCACCGTGGAGGTCGGCGGGCGACTGTGGGGTCTCACGATCAACTCGTGCTGCTCGATCTCGACCCGCCCGCCGACCGTGCTCGTCTCCCTGGCCCACAGCGCGAGCTGCCGGAGCGCCCTTCTCGGGACCAGGAGGTTCGGGCTGTCGATCCTCGCCGAGGAGCATCGGGAGCTTGCAAGGCTCGGCGCCGTTCCCGGCGGGCCGAAGTTCCTCGACGTGTTCTGCGAGCGCCCCGACTCGTCCGGGCCGGCGACGATCGCCGGCGCGCTGGCGCACCTCGACTGCGCGGTCGAGCGGACCTTCGAGGTCGGGGACCACACCCTCGTCGTCGGCCTCGTCCGCAGCGCGCTCGTCCGGCGGGGCGCGCCGGGCGACGAAGGAGGTGGCGCCGCCGTGGGCGGGGTCGGCGGCGAGGGGCTCGGGAGCGGCGCGTCGACGCCGCGGCCGCTCCTGTACTTCGATCGGGCGTTCCACCGCCTGGGCGGGCCGCTCGACGGCGGGAGCTAGGCGGCGGGACCTGGACGGCGGGACCTGGACGGCGGGAGCTGGACGGCGGGACGGCAGCAGGCGGCCGGATCGACGGCAACAGGCGGCCGGATCGACGGCAGCAGGCGGCCGGACGGCGGCGCCCGAGGTGAGGGACGAGCGGTGCGGAGAGGGACGAGCGGGGAGGTGGGCTTCGGATGAGGTTCAGCATCTACTCCGAGCTGCAGAGCTGGCCGGGGAAGAGCTACGAGCAGCTCTACGGCGAGGTGCTGGAGCAGGTCGTCAACGCCGACCGGCTCGGCTACGAGACCTATGCCGCGATCGAGCACGTCTTCTTCCCGAAATTCTCGGCATCGGCCAACGTGTTCGGCCTGTTCGGGATGGCGGCCGCGAGGACGAGCCGGATCAAGTTCCGGTCGATGCTGCACGTCCTCCCCTACCACAACCCTCTCGTCCTCGCCGCGATGATCCACGAGTTCTCGCTGCTCACCGGCGCGCGCTACGAGTTCGGCGTCGGGCGCGGCCACGGCTGGATCCCGCTCGCGGCGGGCCTGCCGCTCGACGAGACCTCCCGGGAGCGTTACGAGGAGGCGCTCGACCTCTTTGTCGAGGGCCTCCGGCACGACGTGGTCTCCTTCCACGGCAAGTACTGGAACGTCGAGGAGAGCCACGTCGTCCCCTTCAGCGGGCACCGGTTCCGCGTCATACTCGGGGGGACTTCGGACCGCACCTACGACCTCGCGGCGAGCAACGGCTGGGGCGTCGCCGTCCCGCCGCTGCTCCCGTACTCGGCGCTGAGGGACCAGCTCGACCTGTACCGGGCGAAGTGCCGAGAGCACGGCACCAGCCCGGACATCGTCTGGATCCATGCCTGCTACATCGACGAGGACCGGGCCGTGGCGCGGCGCGAGGCCGAGCGCCACATGCGCGGCTTCCTCGAGGGCAACGCCTCTCCGCTCACGGACTACCCGCCGCTTCCCGCCGATCGGCTGAACGCCGCCGGGTACGGCTTCTACACCTCGGGGATCATGGAGCAGCTGGCGGCGATGCCCTACGACGAGATGATCGGCGGCGACGTCGTCTGGGTGGGCACCCCCGAGGACGTGGTCGAGCGGGTGCGCGAGACGATCGCCGTCTGCGAGGGACTGAAGGAGATCGCCATCACGACCAATCCCGGCGGCGCCGAGCACTGGAAGGCGATCAAGGCCCAGGAGCTCTTCGCCAGGCACGTGATCCCCAAGTTCCACTGATGAGCGCCCG
>JAKAOD010000423.1 GCA_021823365.1 Actinomycetes bacterium
TCCGATCTGATCGCTTGGGGGCCGGCGTAGAGCTCCGGCCGGATGCGCGTGAAGTACGCCTCGACCTCGTCCACCGTCTCGGGCACCGAGCGGGCACCGAGCGAGCGGGCGACCACGGCAGTCTCCTGGAAGTAGCGGTCCCGCTGGTCGGGGCGAATGCGCCTCGGCCCGTACCGCTCGGCGGCGGCGAGGAAGCTCGACACCTCCGCGACGTGCACCCACGTCAAGAGCTCGGGGTCGCTGGCGGCGTACCTCCGGCCGTCCGGCGCACGCCCGCGGACGTGCCGGTGGACGTCCCGCACGCTGTCGATGGCCTGCGTCGCCTGCTCGACCGTGCCGAACGTCGTCGCGCCGACGAAGCTGGCGGTGCGGCGGAGCCGGCCGATCGGGTCCTCGCGGTAGTTCGAGTGGTCGGCGACCCCCGCCATCGCAAGGGGATGGAGCGTCTGGAGCAGCAACGCCGCGAGTCCCCCGACCACCATCGAGGGGAGGTCGCCGTGGACCTGGCGCGCCATGCCACCGGGCGGGAGGAAGGCGTCACCCGTCCGCTCTGCACGCGCCGGCGGGTCCGGGGGGACGCCGAGCGACCGGCGGACGTTGCGCCGGACGTCGGCTCGCACCGGGGCGACCACCCGTGCCCCCAGGGTGAGCGGCGCCCGGAGCGGCGCCCGGAGCGGCGCGCCGAGCAGCTGCGCCGTGCGAACGACCCGCTCGCCCGAGCAGCTCGCACGTTGCGCGTCGCGATCTTCTCGGGCGCTGTCGGGTCCGGGCACGAGGCGCGAAGTTTAGGCCGTGCACGTCGCTCGGACGCGTTGGCGGCTCGCGACGGGGTGACGGGGAGCGCGCCGTTCCCGGTCGGGGATCAGCCGGGGCGGGACGCCTCCTGCGCGCGTCAGCCGAGGCGGTGCACGGCGAGCGCGGAGGCGAAGAGCACCGACGCCCAGGCGAGCGCGCGCAATCCCCGCTCGAGCGGCGCGAGGAGGCCCTCGCGGTCGAGTTCGATTCGGGTGCCGTCGCCGAGCAGCACCGCGCCGCTCACGCGCGCCGCCCGCCGCCGGAGCTGCCGGGCCGGCGTGCTGAGGGAGCGCTGCGCGAGCGAGAGCGCCGTTGCCCCGGCAGCGGCGACCACGGCGCTCCACGAGAGGTCGCCGGCTTGCGCGACGTACGCCGTGAGCACCGGGAACGCGCCCCAGGACAGGGCGAAGCCGAGGTCCGTGTGGAACATGCCGCCGAAGAGGTCCGCGTTGTAGGCGACGACGAGGACGGGTCCGACGACGAGGAAGGGGACGAGCACGACGCCGACCCTCAGGACGCCCACGACGCCGAGGGCGAGCGCGCACGAGAGCCCGGCGACGCACGCGCCGGCGAGCACCCGATCCGGGATGCCCGTCCGAAGAGGGCGGCCTTGCAGCTCGTCGTACGCGTGGGCCGCGACGCCGACGGCGCAGAAGAACGCGACCAGCGTGGCGAGCAGCCGGCTCGAGGCGACCGCTGGTGCGAGGCAGGCGCCCACGACGACGTAGGAGAGGTGCCACGCCGTGTACGGGGGATGGAGAAGGGTCCACCAGTCGCGCAGCCGGCCTGGACGCGCCGCGTAGAACGCGGGGCGGACGCGTCCTTCGGTCACCTCCTCCGGCCCCACATCACGAGCCCGCCCCCGAGGCTCATGCGTCGGACGTTCACCTCTCCGATCCCGGCGCGCTCCCACGCTCCCACCGTCCAGTCGAGGGGGTAGCGCCGGTAGTGACCCGTGATGCTCGGGCCGAGGAAGCGCCCGACGCGGTACCAGGGTCCGCCGCCGGCGACGAGGCCGGCGAGCGGCAGCGCCGCCCGCGTGTACAGCCACCAGAGCGCTCGCCAGAGCCCCGGCTCGGGCACCGCGAACTCGAGGTTCGCGACGACTCCACCGGGTCGCACCACCCGGGCGAGCTCTGCGAGAGTCGCTTCGGGGTCGTCCACGTACCGGAGCAGGTACGTGAAGCTCAGCGCGTCGACGGATGCGTCTGCGAGGGGAAGCTGCTCACCTCTTGCGACGGCCAGCGCGATCGTGGTCGGTGTGCCAGGCCCGAAGGAAGTGCTCGGGGCCACGCGCCCGGTGCGCGCCGCGCGTGCCTCCCGCACGTTCAGCTGGCCCCTTCTCGCCATCTTCTCGTCGAGATCGAAGCCGATGACGGCCGCTCCGGTGCGCGCGTGCAACGCGAGTGCGACGCCGGCCGTCCCGGTCGCCACGTCTGCGACGAGCCGCGGGTCAGCGGCAGCGACGGCGTCGACCAACGTCGCCCGCCAGCGGCGGTTCTGCCAGAACGACAGCCACTCCGCGAGGCGGTCGTAGCGGTCGGGGAGGCCCTGGAACACCCGCAGGGCCACTCGGTTCCCAGCACCCCGTGCCGGCGCGGACCGCACACCGAGACGATTCCACAGATCGGCGTCGGAGACCAGCGAGAAGCTCTCGATCGGAGAGGACGAGGCTGCCATCGTGCGCGGGCATAGTGTGCGGGTGGTGCGGACGGCGCTCTCTGCGACCCCAGGGGCTGCCGAGACGGTCCCGGACGTGACCGAGCGGCGGGAGGACGACCTCGAGCGCTCGATCACAGCGCCGTACGACGTCTACCTGTGGAACGACCCGGTGACGCTGATGACGGTCGTGGTGCGCGTCTTGAAGAAGGTCTTCGGCTACGGCTCGGACAAGGCCGAGCTGCTCATGCTGACCGCGCACCACGACGGCAAGGTCGTCGTGTGGACCGGCGAGCGAGACCGCGCCGTCCGGTACTGCCTCGAGCTCGGCGTGAACGGGCTGCAGTCCACCGTCGCGCGAGCCGCGTGAGCAGGTCGCGGGCGCGCCGGCCGTTCCGGCGGCTGGAGGGCGGTCGGATCGCGCTCGATCTTCCTCCGGCGGTCCGAGATCTCGTGATCGCGGTCACCCGACGTCTCGAGGAAGACGGAGCGTCACCGAGCTCTCCCGGTTTCGAAAGCCTGTTCGGCCGCATCGACGAGAGCGCCGTCGTCGACGATCCCGCCTACGTCTTGGAGCGCCAGCTCGCGGTCGACGACGTCCTCTCCCTGGTGGCGGCGAGCGCGAGCAAGGACGTGATCGAGCCCGAGGAGGCCGAGGCGTGGCTGAAGGTGCTGGGAATGACCTTGTCCCGGCGCGCCGCGGAGCTCGGGGTCCGCACCGAGGCCGACAGGGCGTCGCTCCCAGCCAAGGAGGAGGCGGCGATCCGCGTCGTCT
>JAKAOD010000424.1 GCA_021823365.1 Actinomycetes bacterium
GCGGCCGCGCGCGCGCGCTCGTCCCGGCGCTCGAGGGTCGCTACGTGCTGTACCCGAGCGGCAGCCACCCGAGGAAGAACAACGAGCGCCTCGTCGAGGCGTGGTGCGCCCTGCCGGTGGACCTCGCGCCGCGCCTGCAGCTCGTGATCTCAGGGGAGCTGCCGCCGAGCACGCGCCACCACCTGGAGACCCGTGCGGCCGCGCTCGGTCGCCCGGGGACCGTCGTGACGACGGGCTACGTCGAGGACCAGCTCCTCGCCGCGCTGTACCGGGCAGCCGAGCTCGTCTGCTTCCCCTCCCTCGCGGAGGGCCTGGGCCTTCCCGTGCTCGAGGCGCTCGGCCTCGGCGTCCCGGTCATCGCCTCCGATCGACCGCCGTTCGACGAGCTCCTCCCCCCGGGCTCGCGTTTCGACCCCGAGCGCCCTGAGGCGATCTCGGCGGCCCTCGCGGCCGCGCTCGACCCGGCACGGGAGGCGGCCGCTCCGCCGGCGACAGGGATCTCGAGCTGGGACGACGTCGCCCGGCGGAGCGCGGCGGCGTTCGACGACCTGCTCGGCCGGCCCGCAGCGGCGCGCCCGCCGGACCAGGGGTGGCGACCGGGCGAGGCGGGGCGCGCAGGCCGGAACGGACGGCTCGGCACCCACGGGCCGAAGCGCATCGCCTTCGTCTCACCGCTCCCCCCGGCACCGACCGGGATCGCCCGCTACAGCGCTCGCCTCATCGAGGAGCTCGAAGCGAGCGGCGCGGCGACCGTCGATGCGTTCTCGGACGGTCCGACGCCCGGTCAGCTGGCGCCGGGCGGACGGACGCCCTACCGCGTGGCGTCGCTCCGGGCGCTCGAGGAGGCGCTCGGCGGCTACGACCGGGTCGTCTACACGATCGGCAACAGCCACCACCACCTCGGCGGCCTCGCAGCCCTCAGGGCCAGGCCCGGCGTCGTCGTCTGCCACGACGTCCGGCTCACGAACCTGTACCGCCACGAGCACGGCAAGGTGTGGCGCCTTCCCGGCGGCCTGCGCCGCGCCATCGAGGAGATGTACGGCGACGCGCTCCCCGACCGCCTGGGCGTCGACGGATCGGTCAGCGCCGCCGACGCCGAGCTCTACGGGGTGCTGATGGCACGCGAGGTCCTCTCGAGGTGCGAGCGGGTCCTCGTCTTCTCCGAGGCCGCACGACGCCTGGCGCTGGTCGACGGCGGGAGCCGCTTCACCTCGCGCATCGGCGTGATCCCCTTCCCCTTCGAGCTCCCGACCCCAAAGGACGTGACGCCGGGCTCGCCGCCGGGCGGTCCGGTCGGCGCCGGCGGCCCCGGTCCGGGACCAGGTGCCGCCGCTCCTCGGACGGTCGTCGCGCACTTCGGCATCGTCGACCCCGTCAAGCAGCCCGAGCTGCTCCTCGAGGCCTATGCCCTCGCCAGCCCCTCTCTCGATCGGCCGGCGCTCGCCTTCGTCGGGCCGATCGGCGACGAGCCGGCCGAGGGCTTGCGGGCCCGGGCAGCGGAGCTCGGCTGCGCCGGGGAGCTTGTGCTCACCGGTCCGGTGAGCGAAGCCGAGTACCGCTCGTGGCTCGCCCGGGCGACCGTCGCCGTCCAGCTACGGCGCTCGACCAACGGCGAGGCCTCGGCAGCCGTCGGCGAATGCCTCGCCGCGGGCCTCCCGACGATCGTGAGCGACACCGGGTGGGCTCGCGAGCTCCCCGACGACGCCGTCGTCAAGCTGCCCGCAGCTCTCGGCGCGCCGTCGCTCGCCGAGGTGCTCGCCGGGCTGGCGACCGACCTGGCGCGGTGCGCGGCGCTGCGCCAGGCGGCGCTCGCCGAAGCCGGACGGCGGGGAGCCGGCGTCACGGCAAAGGCATTGCTGGCCGAGCTCGGGCTCGGCCCCTGACCCGCGGGCTGCCGCCTCGTCGCCGACCCGGCCCGAGCCAGCCTCGCCGTCAAAGCCCGTCGACTACCGCCCCTTGCGCAGGCGGGCAACGGCGAGGCCGGCGAGACCGCCCATCCGAAGCCGCGACTCGGGGACAGCCGCGCCGGCGAAGAGATCGCCCGCCACGTCGCCGGCAGCCGCCGGCCGTCCCGCCCCGATCGCGGCTCCGGCCTCCTGGACCCTCCGGCCGACGGCAGCTCGGCTGCGAACCAGGGCCTGCACGGCGAGTCGAAGGTCGTCGCTGGCGCCGTCGAGCGATCGCCAGCCCTGCTCCCCGGCGCTCGCCGGGCCGACCGGCGCCTCCAGGTCGACCCGCTCGGGCGCGAGACCCGGCGCCGACCGGAGCCGCCCGCGGTCCTCCTCGTTCGAGACGACGACCCTCGTCGCTGCGGACCACATGAGCCGCGTGGCGCGGCCGCCCACGCCTCCCGGGAGCGGGATCGGGCTCGGGAGCCGGAGCGTCACCTCGCGAAAGGCCCGAAGCGCCGCACCGAGCAGCGTCAGGGCGAGTGCCCGGGACGCCCGGTCGGTGGTCGGCGAGAGCGGGAGCCCGGGTTCGAGGTGGAGGACGAGCGCGTCGTAGCGGCGAGCCCGCAGCGCCAGCTGCATCCCGAGTCGCGCCCCCGAGAGCGCTCGGTAGTGGTGCGACGCGCTGCGTGGATCGGGCGACAGGATCTCGACCTCGTGGCCGGCCGCGACCAGCGCGGCGGCGCCCGCGGCGACTCGAGCGGCCGCCGAACCGCCGGGCGGCGGGCTCGTCCCGACGACGAGGATCCTCATCTCGCCGTGTGCGCCCGCAAGGTCTCGAGAGAGCGCTCCATCGCGTCGAGGACACGGTCCCAGCGGTAGTTGGCCAGCACGTACTGGCGACCCCGCTCGGCGAGGGCAGCCGCGGCCTTGGGCGCATCGGCGAGGAAGGCGAGACATTCGCCGAGCTCGCGATCGTCCACGTAGGTGAGCCCGCCGCCGGAGCGCTCCACGTGCCAGGTGAGGACAGCCGAGCGGGCTTGGACGACGACCGGGGTTCCCGCGAGCCACGCCTCCATCACGGTGCGCGAGAAGCTCTCGTTCACGCTCGGGTGGAGGAGCGCCTCCGCCGCGGCAAAGGCGTCGGGCAGCTCGGCTCCGTCGAGCCGACCGAGGTCGACGACCCGACCGGCGAGCTCGTCGGGCACCCCCGCCGGGCTGTCCCCGATCGTGACGAGGTCGAAGGGGAGGTCGTGCTGACTGCTCGCCGCGGCGAATGCGGCGAGCATCCCTGGCCACCCCTTGCCGTCGTCGCGCCGACCTGCGTAGAGCACGAAGGG
>JAKAOD010000425.1 GCA_021823365.1 Actinomycetes bacterium
GCCGATGTGGTCGGCGGTCTCGGCGAGGCGTTCCGCCGAGCGCGGGCCGAGGGGAGGGTCCTCGCCGGCTTCGCCGCGAGCGCGAGCGTCACGAGCTACCTCGCGAGCTCGACCGGGACGCGCCGCCGTCACGTCCAGCCGTCGGCGTCGCTCCAGCTCGTCGGGCGGAGCGGCGACGGCGCCAGCTCGGCCTGGGCGGGATCGGGCGCCGAGGAGCTCTCCGCATCCTCGCTTGCGGCCCTCGAGGATCGTGTTGCCGAGCGGCTCGTGTGGTCGACGCGCCGCGTCGAGCTTCCGGCAGGTCGCTACGAGGTGCTCCTGCCGCCCGACGCCGTCGCCGACCTCATCCTCGTCCTCGCCGAGGCGCTGAGCGGCAGGGACGCCGAGGACGGCCGGAGCGTCTTCTCCCGGCCTGGAGGGGGGACCCGCGTCGGGGAGCGGCTGTCGGCGCTTGCCTTCGAGCTCGCGAGCGACCCGGGCGCGCCCGGGCTGAGGTGCGCGCCGTTCCTCGTCGCCGAGTCGTCCGGGGCCGACGTCTCGGTCTTCGACAACGGTGCCGCGCTCGGCCCGACGAGCTGGATCGCGGCCGGACGCCTGCAGCGCCTCCGCTACCACCGCGCCGGCGCGACGCGCGCCGGGGTTCCCTTCACCCCGCCGGTCGACAACCTTTCTCTCGCCCTTCCCGGCGCCTCGGCGACCCTTGGGGAGATGGTCGGGCGGAGCGAGCGCTGCCTGCTCCTCACCTGCTTGTGGTACATCCGGGAGGTGGACCTCGCGACACTTCTGCTCACCGGGCTGACCCGCGACGGCGTGTACCTCGTCGAGGGCGGGGAGGTCGTCGCCGCGGTGAACAATTTCCGCTTCAACGAGAGCCCGGTCGACCTGCTCGGGCGCGTCGGCGAGGTCGGGGCGAGCGAGCGGGCGCTGTCCCGCGAGTGGGGGGAGTGGACGAGCCGCACGGCCATGCCGCCCCTCAGGGTGGGCGAGTTCAACATGAGCTCGGTGAGCCCGGCGAGCTGAGGGTGCGCGTCCGCCTCGCCTACGGAACCTCGGGCCTCGAGCTCGACCTCCCCGACGAGCGGGTCGTCGTCGTCGCGCCGGCGCACAAGCCCCCGGCGTCCGACGCCGCGGCCGAGGTGCGCCGCGCGGTCCGCAACCCGGTCGCCGGCCCGCCGCTCGCCGAGCATGTCCGGCGTGGCCAGCGGGTCGCGATCGCGGTGTGCGACGGCACGAGGCCTCAGCCGCGCGACGTCGTCGTGCCGGTCCTGCTCGAGGAGCTCGAGGGGAGGGTCGACCTCGACGACGTCGTCGTGCTCGTGGCGACGGGCACGCACCGGGGCAATACGCCCGAGGAGCTGGAGTCGATGCTCGGGCGGTCCGTGCTCGACGCCGTCCGGGTGGTCAACCACGATGCCCGCGACGAGGCGTCTCTCGCCGACCTCGGCATCCTCGGCGATGGCGTGCCGGTCAAGCTGAACAGGGAGTGGGTCGCTGCGGACGTGAGGATCACGACCGGCTTCGTCGAGCCGCACCTCTTCGCCGGGTTCTCCGGCGGGCCGAAGCTGGTCGCGCCGGGCCTCGCCGGCCTCGACACGACGCTCGTGCTCCACGACGCGCGCCGGATCGGCGACCCGCGGGCGACCTGGGGGGTCGTCGAGGGCAACCCGGTCCACGACGACGTGCGCGCCATCGCCGCAGCGACCGGGGTGGACTTTGCCTGCGACGTCGTCCTCGACCGGGACCAGCGCATCGTCGCGGCGTTCGGCGGGGACCTGTTCGCGATGCACGCCGCTGCCCGCGCCGCCTCGAAGGAGGTGGCGATGCGCCCGGTCCCGCGGCGCTACGAGGTCGTCGTCACCTCGAACGCCGGCTTCCCCCTCGATCAGAACCTCTACCAGTCGGTGAAGGGCCTGTCGGCCGCAGGCCAGGTCGTCGCGCCGGGTGGCCTCGTCGTCGTGGCTGCCGAGTGCCGGGACGGCTTCCCCGAGCACGGCGAGTACCGCCGCCTCCTCGCCTCGGCGCCCACGCCGGCTGCCCTCCGGGAGCGCATCGAGCGCGGGCGGGCGACGGTGCCCGACCAGTGGCAGGCGCAGGTCCAGGTGCGCGTCCAGGAGGCGGCGCGTGTCGCGGTCCACGCCGACGGCCTGAGCGACGACGAGCTGCGCGAGGCGTTCTTCGAGCCTGCCCCCGACGTCGCCGCGATGGTGCTCGACGAGCTCGGTCGTCGCGGGCCCGAGGCGACATGCTGCGTGCTTCCCGAGGGTCCCGTGACGATCCCCTACGTCTCCGGCGCGTCGGCCGGTGCGCCTTCGGGCATGCTGTAGCCATGAGCACTGCCTTCGAGGTCGACGGGCTGCGCCGGACCGCTCTCCAGACCGCCTATTCCTCCGGGTTCGCCGCCGACGTCGCCCGCCGCGCCGCGACGTCGGGAAGGGCCCGGCGCCAGCAGCGCCGGACGCGCATCGTCGCGACGATCGGGCCGGCCTCCGACTCGCCGGCGACGCTGAGGGCGCTTGCTGCGGCAGGGATGGACGTCGCGCGCGTGACGCTTGCCCACGGCGGCCTCGAAGAGGCGGTCGGCCGGGTCCGGCGCCTGCGCGAGGTCACGCCCGACATCGGCGTGCTCGCCGACCTTCCGGGGCCGAAGATCCGCACGGCGCCGTTCCCCGACGGCGGGGTCGTCCTGGACGCCGCCACCCAGGTGCTGCTCGTCGCCGCCGGGGTGGGCGACTCGAGCGCCGCCGCACGCATCGGGGTCGCCGCAGGGGACGTCGTCGCCCATCTCGAGCCGGGCGACGTCGTCGCCCTCGGCGACGGGGGCGTCTCGCTCGTCGTCGTCGAGCAGGGGGAGGACGGCGCGACGGCACGCGTGCGCTCCGGCGGGCGGCTCCAGGGCCGGCCGGGCGTCACCGCGCCGGCGCGCAGCATGCAGCTCACGACGCCCACGCCCGAGGACCTCGAGCGGCTCGAGGCCCTGGTCGCCGAGGGTGTCGACCTCGTCGCCGTCTCCTTCGTCCGCCGCGCCGAGGACATGATCCGGGCGCGCGAGGCCGCGGGGCCGGGTGGTCCGATGCTCGTCGCGAAGATCGAGACCCGGGACGCGATCGACGACCTCGACCGGATCCTCGAGGCGTCCGACGCCGTGATGGTCGCCCGCGGCGACCTCGGCGTGCGGGTGCCGCTCGAGGACGTGCCCCATCACCAGAAGCACATCATCCGGACCGGTGT
>JAKAOD010000017.1 GCA_021823365.1 Actinomycetes bacterium
GCTCGTCGAGGTCGGCAACGTCTATCCGCACTGACCCTGGTCCCGTGCCATCACCTCCGGCGGGATGAGGCGGGCAGATTCGACGGGTTCACCGAACCCTTACTCCTGATCATTCACGCGACCTCGTGACCTGACCTGCGCGTATCCGCGGAAAGGCCCTTCCGATAAGGGAAACTGATGGTGTCGAAGCCACAGCATCCCCTCAAGAAGGGCACTTCCAAAGTGAACGGTACCAGCACGAGGCGCGTGAGAGTGGAAGCCGGCGGGACGGGCGTCGTGTCCCACGTCGGGCTGCATGCCCTCGGCGCCTTCGCCGACCGCCTCGGCCTCGGCGACGCCGTGTCTCACGTCATCGGGCAGCGGGCGATGCTCGTCCACGATCGCGGCAAGGTGGTCGTCCAGACGGCCCTCGTGCTCGCCGGTGGCGGTGAGAGCTGTGCCGACATCGAGCACCTGCGAGCCGAGCCCACGCTGTTCGGCTTCGTCCCCTCCGACTCGACCGTGCACCGGGCCTTCCACGAGATCACGAGCGAGGCGAGGACCGCGGTGGCCGCCGCAGTGGCCAGGATACGAGCCGAGGTCTGGTCGCGCTCTGCGGCGACGAAGGTGGGACCGGTGATCCTCGACATCGACGCCTCTCTCGTCGAGGTCCACTCGGAGAACAAGGAGGGGACGGCTCCCACCTACAAGGGAGGGTTCGGCTTCCACCCGATCTTCTGCTTCGCGGACGCGACCGGCGAGGCGCTCTCGGGGATGCTTCGTCCAGGCAACGCCGGCTCGAACACCACAGCAGATCACATCTGCCTGCTCGACCAGGCGATCGCCCAGCTGTCAGCAGAGGTGCGCGCCGGCCACGAGGCGGGCGACGACGCCTCTCTCGTTCGCCGTGAGGTGATCTGCCGGACCGACTCGGGCGGCACGACCGCAGGCTTCATGGCAGCGCTGCGTACCCGCGACGTGAGGTTCTTCACCTCGGCGATGACCAACACCGAGGTCCGCTCGGCGATCCTCGATGCCATCGGGATCGAGGAGGCCTGGGTGCCGGCGATCACGAAGAACGGCGAGGAGCGAGACGGGGCGTCGGTCTGCGAGCTCACGAGCCTCGTCGAGCTCTCGGGCTTCCCAGAGGGCACCCGGCTCATCGTGCGAAGAGAGCCGCTTCATCCCGGAGCTCAGCGCAGCTTGTTCCCTTCGCTCGAGTACCGCTACTGGGGCTTCTACACCGACGTCGAAGGCGAGGTGGCCGAGCTCGACCTCACGATGCGCCAGCACGCTCACGTCGAGAACCACATCGCCCGTCTGAAGGACTCGGGGCTGTGCCGCCTCCCGTTCTCGGACTTCGAGGCGAACGCCAGCTGGATGGCCGTCGTCATGTTGGCGGCCGACCTCGTCGCATGGCTCCACCTCCTCTGCCTGGACGGCCACTGGTCGAGCGCCCGCTCGAAGGCACTCAGGTGGGGCCCGTTCCATGCCCCCGGGCGGATCATCCGAGCCGGGCGGAGGACCCTCGTGCGCGTCCTCGAGCACTGGCCGGGCGCCGAGGCGCTGCTCGGTGCCTACCGACGCAGCACCGCTCTCACCTGAGCTCACCAGCTCGAGAAAGCGTGACGAGGGTCGAACTGCCACGCCTGCACACCGGTCTTTCGCGGCGATGACCCCGAAATGGAGCGTCACTCCACCTCGACCTCCCCTATCGCGGCGAGGGGTCGGCCGCCGACGTCAATGGGGACCTACGGGCGGGTGCCAATGACCGGCATGAATGATCGGGGCTAACGGGCTCAGGTCGAGCTTGGGGCAGGACCCGACTCCGGACCCCCTCCACCTCCGAGGGTTCCGAAACCAGATCGCGGCACGCGCGCTCCCGATCTCGTCGTCTCGCATCCGTGAATCCCGTGCCGCGACCATCGACGGCCGTGGGCCGGTCGGTTCCTCGGGGCCGAAGGGCCGTTCGGCCCTACCAGGAGCGCCAGCCGGGTGGACAATGCATCGAGTGACGTCGATGTGAGTGGTGATGCGGTGCCAGGACCAACAGGACCAAGCAGCCCGGCGCCACGGCGAGCCAAGCTGTCGGTTCGCGACGAGACCAAGCCCTTCGTCCTCATCGGCGCGATCGTGCTCGGGATCGTGGCCAACCGCCTTGTCGACGGCCGCCTGGTCCACTTCGACTGGGTGTCGAACGTGGCGGTGTTCGCGGTGATGTTCGCGGTGATGGCCTTTGTCGAGGTGAAAGACGTCGGCGTGGCCTTCAAGAAGCTGAAGCCGACCGGCCTCGCGCTCCTCACCAACTTCGTCTTCACCCCGGCCTTCGCCTGGGTGCTCGGATGGCTGGTGCTGCGCAACTACCACGACATCTGGGCCGGGGTGATCCTCTACACCCTCACCCCGTGCATCGGTTGGTACCTGATCTTCACCGACCTCGCCGAGGGTGATGTCGCCTGGGGCGTGTCGCTGCTCCCGTGGAACCTCGTGCTCCAGATCGTGCTGTTGCCGTTCTACCTGTGGCTGCTCGTCGGAAAGGTGGTGCCAACCTCGGCGGCGACGCTGCTCGCAAGCGTCGGGCTCTACCTCGTCGCCCCCTTCGTCCTCGCCTACGGCGTGCGATGGGTCTTGGAGCGGGCCAAGGGAAAGGATTGGACCTACGGCGCCTACAAGCACGCCATCGGCGAGGTGAAGATGTGGGCGCTCGCCGCTCTGGTGGTCACGATCTTCGCCTTCCAGGCGAGCTTCAGCGGGATCGGCCTCGTGCGCATCGGCCTCATCATCGCGGTGATCTCGCTGTTCTTCGTCGGGCTGTTCGCCCTCAGCCTCACCGTCGGGCGGCGCTTCCACCTCGGCTACGCGGACACCGCCACGCTCGTGTTCACGACGACGGCGCGCAACTCCGAGTCGGTCATCGGCGTCGCCGCGGTCGCCTTCGCCGGCCACCCGCTCGTGCTCGTCGCCATCCTGGTAGGCCCGGTGGTCGAGCTGCCGGCGCTTCTCGGGCTGAGCCGGCTGATGGTGTGGCTGCACCATGTACTTGCCTGGCCCGGCACCTTGGAGGCCCCGGCCGCAGCCGACGGCGGGACGGCCTCGACCGAGGCAGCGGAGGAGGGGGCAGACGCGCTCGGTGCAAGTCGCCGTGAGGAGGTGCCGCTCGACGGCCACCGCCCCGGCGGGCGAACAGTAGGGACTTTAGGCCCTTTTAGGCGGCGAGCGGGATGAGAAGCGCCCGGGACGGGTTGAACCGAAGGACACGACGGGACGGGAGCGCGACGCCGCCCGTTGAGAGCATTGAAGGAGAACCACATGGCAAAGGTCGTTGAGCACCAGAAGGCCACCGAGATCGTCACCTCTGCCCCGCCGCCGACGGCAGTGGCCGGCCGGGCACGGCAGCATCAGCGGCCGGCCTGACCAGCACCGAGGCGCTCGGCCGCCTCGGGCGCTTCGGGCCGAACGCCGTCGTCGAGACACCGCCGCGCACCTGGTTCCTCCTGCTGCACCGCTTCTGGGGGGTGATCCCCTGGATGCTCGAGGCCGCCATCATCATCGACCTGGTGCTCGGCCGCTACGCCGAGGCCGGGGTGATCGCCGCCCTCCTCGTGTTCTCGGCCGGTCTCGGCTTCTACCAGGAGCGCCGAGGAAAGAAGGCTGTCTCCCTGCTGCGCTCGCAGCTGCAGGTGAACACCCGGGTGCGCCGCGACGGCGCCTGGCAGATACTTCCTGCGGCCCAGCTGGTCCCAGACGACGTCGTCTACCTGCGGGCCGGCGATGTCGTCCCCGCAGACGTGGCGCTCGCGGACGGGGTGGTCTCGCTCGACCAGTCCCAGCTCACCGGCGAGTCGCTCCCGGTCGAGGCCCGCGCCGGCGACAGCGCCTATGCCGGCTCCCAGGTCTCGAGGGGCGAGGCCACCGGAGTGGTGAGCGCACGGCCGGGAGGACCCAATTCGGAAAGACCGCCCAGCTCGTCCAGCTGGCCCGGGCCCCGAAACGCCTGCAGCTGCTCACCGTGTCGATCGCCAAGTACCTCCTCGCCCTCGACGTGGTGCTCATCGCCATCGTCATCGGCGCCGCGGTCTGGAAGGGGACGACGCTGTCGAACACCCTGCCGTTCGCCCTGACGCTCCTCGTCGCCTCGGTGCCGGTCACCCTGCCCGCCAGGTTCACCATGTCGGCCGCGATGGGGGCCGCCAACCTCTCGAAGAAAGGGGTGCTCGCTACGCACCTTTCGGCCATCGAGGACGCGGCGACCATGGACGTCATCTGCGTCGACAAGACCGGCACCATCACCGAGAACCGCCTCGGCGTCGAACAGGTCGCCTCTCTCGGAGACATGAGCCCCGACGAGGTGCTCGCCCTCGCCGTGGAGGCCTCCGACGAGGCCACCCAGGACCCCTTGGACCTGGCGATCCTCGCCGAGGCCGCACGCCGGAGCCTCTCCGCCAGCGAGGGGCCCGAGCGGCTCGCTTTCGTGCCCTTTGACCCGACCACCAAGCGCTCCGAAGCAGATGTCCGCCACGACGGCACCGTCACCCACGTTCTGAAGGGTGCCCCGCGCACGCTCGCCGCGCTCGCCAAGGTCCCCTTCGAAGAGGTCGAGGCCGACGTCGAGCGCCTCGCCGCCGACAGCGCCCGGGTGCTCGCCGTGGCGAGCGGCCCCCAAGACGCCCTGCACCTCGACGGGCTCGTCGCCCTCTCGGACCCGCCCCGGGCCGACTCCGCCGGCCTCGTGAAGGCCCTCGGCGCCGAGGGGGTGCGGGTCGTGATGGTGACCGGGGACTCCGAGGCCACCGCCCGAGCCGTCGCAGAGAAGATCGGGATCGGCGGCGAGGTGGCCCCCCCAGGAACCATCACCGAGGATCTCGACGCCATCACTGCCGAGCGCTACTCGGTGTTCTCCGGGGTGCTCCCCGAGCACAAGTTCGCCCTCATGAAGGCCCTCCAGGACGCCGGCCACGTCGTCGGGATGACCGGCGACGGGGTGAACGACGCCCCTGCTCTCGGCCAGGCCGACGTCGGCGTGGCGGTGGCCTCCGCCACCGACGTGGCGAAGGCCTCGGCGAGCCTCGTGCTCACAAAGGAGGGCCTCGGCGAGATCCTCATGGCCATAAAGGGCAGCCGCAACATCTACCAGCGCATGCAGACCTGGACGACGGCCATGATCACCCGCAAGGCGGCCATCCCGCCGTTCCTCGCCCTGGCGCTGCTCGTGTGGGGGGCCTTCGCCCTCACCCCGCTCCTCGTGGTGCTCTTCATGCTGCTCGGCGACATCGCCACGTTCGCCCTCTCCAAGGACAACCTCGTGCCCTCCACCCGGCCGGACCGCTGGGTGGTGCGCTCTCTCGTCACCACCGGGCTTGGCTTTGCCACCTTGCTGTTCCTGGCGAGCGGGGCGATCTTCTGGGTTGCCCACTACGGCCTCGGGCTCAGCATCGCCCAGACCCAGACCGCCGCCTACCTGTGGCTCGTCTTCGCCGGCGGCCAGACTGCCCTCTACCTCGCCAGAGCCCGCGGAGTATTCTGGGCCAAGCCCTTCGCCGGCAAGTGGCTCCTCTGGGCAAGCGTGTTCGACATCGCCGTCGCCGTGGTGATGGCCAACCAGGGCTGGCTCATGCACCCGCTCTCGGTCGCCTGGATGGCCAGCCTGTTCGGCGTCGCCGTCGCCTACCTCGTTGTGGGCAACGCCTTCCGGCTCGCTGCCTCGGCCTTCATCCGGCGCCTGGCGCCGGGCCGGGCGGCACGGGCGGAGAGCTGACCGTCGTCCTTACCCAGTGCAACAGCGAAGAGAAGGAGGAATCTGATGGCAGCACCCGCATGGGATCTACCCAGCGGGGGCGGGCGGCTCGTTGTGACCAACGGCCCTAGCGCGAGCCGCGGCTGTAAGACCAGATTGGATCGGACGGCTGCAGCCGGTGCCGACCGGCGTGACGGCTCGGGCTCTGGAGTATCCCCGTGGCAAAGCGCACCGACGAACAGCAAGCCATCGCTTCGCAGCTCGTGACAGGGCCGTCGCTCCCAGAGACGCCGCTGGTTGCCGAGGCCGCCGCTCCAGCTCCCGGGCGGGGTGAGGCCGGGGAATCCGGTGGGGCTGGTCACCCTGGTGGGCTGCGCAGCGTCGAGGCAGCCGAGCGCCTGGCGGCATTTGGTCCCAACGCTGTCGCCGACTCACGACCGAAGCGGCTGCTCGCCCTTGCCCGCGGCTTTTGGGGGCTGGTCCCCTGGATGCTCGAGGCGGCCGTCGGCATCGAGCTGTACCTCGGGAACTGGGTGGAAGCGGTCGTGATCGCGGCGCTGCTCGTGTTCAACGCCGGGCTCTCGTTCTTCCAGCAGAACAAGGCGCAGCGGGCGCTCGGCCTGCTGCGCCAGCGCCTCGACGTGACCGCGCGGGTGCGTCGAGACGGAGAATGGCAGGAGGTTCCTGCGGCTGGCCTCGTGCCCGGCGACCTCGTCCACCTGCGGATGGGAGACATCGTCCCGGCCGACGTCGAGCTCGCCGATGGCAGGATCGAGGTCGACCAGTCCCAGCTAACCGGCGAGTCCGCCCGAATCGACCAGGAACCAGGTGCGACCGCCTACAGCGGTTCCCTCGTCACATGGGGCGAGGCGAGCGGTCTGGTCGGCGCCACGGGCGCCCGCACCTACTTCGGCAGAACGGCTGAGCTCGTCAGGGTGGCGGAAGCGCCCCGTCGCCTCGAGATCCTGATCGTGCACATCGCCAAGTACCTGGCAGCCGTGGTCCTTGCCCTCGCCGCCGCGGTGTTCATCTACTGGGGCGTCGAGGGCAGGTCCTTCCTCGACATGCTCCCCTTCGGGCTCATGCTGCTCGTAGCCTCCGTTCCGGTCGCCCTGCCGGCCATGTTCACGATGTCGGCCACCTTGGGCGCCCAGGGGCTGGCCCAGAACGGGATCCTGGTCACGCGCTTGTCGGCAATCGAGGACGCCGCCACCATGGACGTCGTCTGCCTCGACAAGACCGGCACCGTCACCGAGAACCGCTTGAGCGTCGAGACCCTGGCGCCGCAGGGCTCGAGAAGCGGAGACGAGCTGTTGTACCTCGCCGCCCTCGCGTCCGACGAGGCGACCCAGGACCCGATCGACCTCGCCATCCTCGCCGCCGCCCGAGATCACGGCCTTCCCGACGGCTCGGCGAGAGAGGCTTTCGTGCCCTTCGACCCGGTGACCAAGCGCTCGGAGGCGTCTGTCCGCGAGGACGGCAAGGTCCTGCGGGTGGTGAAGGGGGCCCCTACGGTCGTGGCAGAGCTCGTCGGCGGACGGCCGGACCTCGTCTCCGACGTCGAGCGCCTGTCGGCGGGGGGCTCCCGAGTTCTCGCCGTGGCTGCCGGTGCCGGCGCCACACTCGAGCTGGCCGGCTTGGTCGCTCTCGCCGACCCGCCGCGCCCGGAGTCCGCCGAGCTGATCCACCGCCTGCACGCGAGCGGCATGAGGGTGCTTCTCGTGACGGGCGACGGCGAGGACACCGCACGGGCCGTTGCCGAGAAGGTCGGCATCACCGGGGCGGTGGCTCCTTCAGGGACGCTGCACGAGGGGGTCGAGCCCGAGACCATCTCCCGTTTCGAGGTCTTCGCCGGAGTGCTCCCGCAGGACAAGTACACCCTCGTGAAGGCGCTCCAAGAGGCGGGGCACGTGGTCGGCATGACCGGTGACGGCGTGAACGACGCCCCCGCCCTGCGCCAGGCCGACGTCGGCATCGCCGTCGCCGCGTCCACGGACGTCGCCAAGGCGGCGGCCAGCCTGGTGCTCACCCGACCGGGGATCGGCGAGATCATGGCCGCCGTCCAAGGAAGCCGGCGGATCTACCAGCGCATGAAGACCTTCGTCGTCACCATGCTCGCCCGCAAGATCGGCATCCCGATCTTCCTCGCGGGCGGGGTCGTTCTCGCCGGAGTGTTCGTCACGACCCCGGCCCTCATCGTCCTGCTCATGTTCGGCACCGACATCGCCACGATGACCCTCTCCACCGACCAGGTCGTCGCGTCCGAGGGCCCCGACAGCTGGTCCGTCGCCTCCCTCGTCACCACCGGGGCGAGCATCGGAGCGCTCCTTGTCGGCCTCAGCACGGCCGTCTACTGGAGCCGGTACCTATTCGGGCTCAACCTGCGCCAGACGCAGACTTTGGCCTTCGTCTGGCTGGTGTTCGGGGCGGCCCAGGCGATCTTGTACCTCATGCGCAACCCGCGCTGGTTCTGGCACCGGCCCCACCCGAGTCGGATGCTGGCCGTCTCGAGCACCGTCGACATCGTCGGAGTCGGCCTCATCGCCTGGTTCGGCTGGCTCACGGCTCCGATCCCGATCGGCCTGATCGCCGCCACCCTCGGCCTGGCGGTCGCCTTCCTGTTCGCGACCGACCTGGTGAAGATGGCACTGGCGCACCTTGGAGCACGACCCGCTAGGACACCTGCGTCGTGATCGCCCATGAGCTGGCGGTCTGGCTCTGGGTGCTGGCCTGGCTAGTGGTGCCGGTGGGTCCGGTCACCGCTCGCCTGCAGCCGGCCGGTGGCATCATGGCACGACTGCCGGCGCCCCAGACGCCTCCCTGCCGGTGCGCTGCCGGTGACGAGAGCCCACCTTCCCGTCCTCTTCGACCTGAAGACCTCCTGACTCGGGCTCTGCCGCGGCTCCGGCTACGGCACTCGGGCCGGAGCGCGCTGCGCGCCGTCGAGCATCGACACTGGCAGATCCGATGGCTCGTGACGATCCGGCAGCGGTGCCTCCTGGCCTGACGCAACAGATGCGGTCTTCTGCGGCGTCGATGAAGATGATCAACCGGAGGGTGGCGGCGCTGGCCGCAGCGGCCGTCGTGCTCATGGTCCCGTGGATGGTGTTCCTCGGCGTCACCCTCCCCCCCCGATACGAGGCACGTCAGTGGCCACTGCTTTGGATCGGCTTCGACTTCTTCGAGGTGGTGGCACTCGCCCATGTGGCGTGGTCGGCATGGTTCCGCAGGCAGGTCACCCTCATCAGCAGCATCGTGGTCGCCACGTTGCTGTTCGCCGACGCATGGTTCGACGTGGTCACGTCGATCGGGAACCGCGACGAGTGGGTCACGGTTGCCACGGCCCTCGCCGGCGAGCTCCCGCTGGCGCTCTTCTTCCTCTGGATCGCTCGCCGCATCCTCGTCCGCATGGTCGCCGCACTTCACTGCGCCGAGGGCAGGCAAGGACCGCCCCCGCGCCTGCGCGACGCCAGCATCCTCGCCCACCCCGTCCGGCCGGGCGCGGCGTCCGCATGGGACCATCGGGACCCGCTCGGGGAGGGGGCGGACTGGAGGGACGCCGACGGGGCGAGCCTCTGAGCGGCAGTGTCGGCGATCCACTCGGCTCGTGTGGATCGCCGGAGGCCCGGGCGTCACGGAACGAGACGAACTCCAAGCACACCTCGCTCAGGCCGGGGCCACGCAGCCTCCACACCCTGCCAGGCGAGCGCCCATGGCGCGTCGTCGAGTCGATGTCGTCTTTCAACCGCCCGGTCGACGGCGAGGCTCGTAAGGGGGGTCGTGGATGGGTCTCGGCATCAGCGCGTGCTGGAGCGCCTGGGAGAGCCCCGGGAACACCGACAGGGTGCCGGCCGCCTGGGCGAGGGTGAGGCCGCCGGTCATGGCGAAGGCGATCCCTTGGATGAGCTCGGGCGAGCCCGCTCCGACAGCGTGGGCGCCGAGGATCCGGCCGCTGCCGGCCTCGGCGAGGACCTTCACGAAGCCCTCCGGCTCGCCGACGACGTTGCCGACCGGACAGACGTCCCGGTAGTCCTGACGGTGCACCTCGACGGCGAGTCCCTCGTCGCGCGCCTGGTCCTCGGTCAGCCCCACGCCCGCCACCGGCGGAGTGAGCCCGACCAGGTACGGGACCACCCGGTCGTCGAAGGCGGCCCGCTCGCCCCTCAGGGCGTTGCCGGCGACCATCGTGCCCTGCTTGGTGGCGACCGGCGACAGCTGGTAGGACCCGGCTCGCACGTCCCCGATGGCATAGATGTGCTCCACGTTGGTACGCAACGTGGGGTCGGTTGGGATCCCGTGGCGGTCATAGGCCACCCCGGCGGCCTCGAGAACGAGATCGTCGACTGCCGGCACCATCCCGGCCGCCAGGAGCACCCGGTCGGCCTCGAGCTGCAAGGGGCCGTCGGGTGCCGTCGCCTCCACGGCGATGCCCCCGCCCTGCCGGGTGAGGCGCTCGACCCCGGTGGAGAGGTGCAGGGTGATCCCGAGCCGCTCCGCCATGGCCGCCACCTCGGACCGCACGTCCTGGTCGACCCGTCCGAGCACATGGTCCAGCAGCTCGATGACCGAGACCTCGACGCCGACGCGGGCCATCATGAAGGCGAACTCCATGCCGATCACTCCGCCGCCGATCACGACCAAGCGGCGGGGGAGCTCGCGCGCCTCGAGCATCTCGACGTGCCCATCGGCCAGCTCGATGCCGTCGATAGGCAGTTTGGGCAGCCTCGCACCGGTCGCCACCACGATCGAGGCGCCGTGGAGGACTCGGTCACCGACGGCGACTGAGTGCGGGTCGACGAAGCGACCGGACCCGGCGACGAGGATCGCCCCGCCTTGGACGAGCTCCTCGGGCTTGGGATCGGCGCAACCGGCCACGATGGCCTGGGCCCGGTCTACGGCGGCAGCCCAGTCGACCTGCGGTTCGCCGACGGTGATCCCGAACTCGGAGGACCGGCGGATCAGGCTGAGGATCTCGGTGACCCTGACCAGGGTCTGCTTGGGGATTCACCCGTAGTGGAGTCAGGTGCCGCCGATCTTGTCGGGCTCCACCACCGCCACGCTGGCGCCGAGCGCCAACGCCCGCCGCGCCACCGCGCCGCCGCCCGGGCCAGCGCCGAGGACCACCAGGTCGTAGCGATCGGCTGCGTCCATCGGTTCTCCTCCCGGCGTACACCTAGGTCGGCAACAGCGAGCCTACGACAGGGTCCGTTGCGGGACAAGGGTCGTTCGACCCTGGCTGGACCCGCCACCGAAGCGGAGACTGGCGACGGTACCGGGTCACTGCGCCGGCCGCGCAGGCAGCGCCACAGGGGGTACGGCGATGGCAGAGCAGATCGTGATCCTGGGTGGCGGGACCGGGGGGACGCTGCTCGCCAACCGCCTGCGCCGTGCCTACGGACGGCGTGAGGCGGCCATCGCCGTGGTCGACCGGGACGACCGCCACATCTACCAGCCCGGCCAGGTGCCCGTTGCCTTCGGCATCAGCCGGCCGAAGGACATCGTTCGGTCCCGCCGGCGCCAGCTGCGAGCCGGAGTCGACTTCCACGAGACCGAGATCGGCCACGTCGACCTCGGCGAGCAGCAGGTGCATCTGGATGGTGGCCCCGTCCTCGACTACGACGTGCTGGTGGTCGCCACCGGGGCGCGCCTCGCCCCCGAGGCCACCCCCGGCCTCACCGGGCCGGGATGGATGGACACGGTGCTCACCTTCTACGACCTAGAGGGCGCTGCCGCCCTCTCAGCGGCCCTCGAGCGCTTCGACGAGGGGCGCCTCGTGGTCGGCGTGGTCGACATGCCGATCAAGTGCCCCGTCGCACCCCTCGAGTTCTGTCTCTTGGCCGACTGGTACTTCACCCAACGCCACCTGCGCGACCGGATCGAGATCACCTTCCTGAGCCCCCTGCCCAACCTCTTCTCGGCGCCAATCGCCGACGCGAGCGTCGAGCAGCTCTTCGCCGAGAAGCGGGTCGGCCAGGAGACCGGCTTCCACATCTCAGAGGTCGACGGGGCGAGCGGACGGATCCTCGGCGAAGACGAGCGGGAGATCGGCTTCGACCTGGCGGTGGTCGTCCCGTCCTTCCGGGGCGCCGCCTATGTCGGACGCTCTGCGGGTCTCGGGAACGACCGGGACTTCATCGAGGTGGACACCAAGACCCTGCAGTCGCCTGTGTATCCGAACGTGTTCGCCATCGGCGACGCCGCCGACCTCCCCACCTCCAAGACCGGGTCGGTGGCGCACTTCGAGGGCGAGGTGGTCGCCCACAACGTCCGCCGGTTCCTCGCCGGGCAGCCCGCCGACGCCCACTACGACGGCCACGGCACCGGCTTCATCGAGACCGGCTTCCACAAGGCGATGCTGCTCGACTCGAACTACACCACCCAGCCCCTGCCCGGACACTTCCCGACCGCCGTCGGGCTGCCGCTCCTGAAGGACTCGCGCCTCAGCCACCTGGCCAAGGTCGAATTCCAGTGGTTCTACTGGCACTTCCTCCTCCCCGGGCGTGACATCCCCGGGCTCGGGTCGGCCATGCCGACGCGCGGAAAGGCCCGGGTGGCGGACATCGACGCCGCACCCGGCGCTCCGGCCCCGCCTGCGTGAGCAGCGGGCTTTGTCGCAGTAAGGTTGGACGACCTGCAAGCCGCTGGTCCATGGCACTGTTCCGGTCCCGGCGCGTCCGATATCGGTGCGAGAAGGCATTTCACCGCAGACATGGCGTTCGAGGAGCAAATCCCCGACACCGTAAAGCCGCGGGCGGCTGTCCTCCTCGACGTGCCGGCCGAGAAATGCCGGCAGCGCCTGCTCGTCCGGGCGGCTATGGCTATAGAGGGTCGCGACGACGACGCGGCCGGGACGATCGACCATCGCCTTGATCTGTTCGAAGAGGACCTGACGCCGGTGATCGAGTGCTACCAGCAGTGGGGACTCCTCATTCGAGTCGACGACGTGGCGGATCGCCGCGTCGTGACCGAGCGGAGCCTCGATCGCCGGGGCACCCCGTGACCACTCAAGCGAGCGACGGAGGCGCCGGGCCGGTCGCCGGCTCTCCGTTCCAGGTCATGTTCGTCGTGCTGTTTCCGGTCCGCGCACCTCGAAGCTTCGAGGGCTTCCCAACCTCCCTCGCCGGGATCGACCCGCTGCCGCAGGGCGCCGTGCAGGTTCGGATGGACCAGCTCCACGACGTCCAGGCAGCGATCCTCGGGCAGGAGTACCTCGAGAGCCGTCGGGTCGCCCGCTGGCCGCTCGGGCGGATCCGGCTCCCCGAGGATGTCGAGGGCACAGGCCCGGGCTGCGCCGAGGTGTTCTTGGTGACCCATACTGCTGGGGGTGCCTTGTGGGAGGCGTGGATGGCACCGTCGGACCAGACGCTCGACGCTGCTCGCTTCGTCTCGTGGCTACGGCCGGACCAGGACACGAGCCCGGTGGGCGTGCTTCGCCAGGCCGTCGCCCGTCTCACCCGAGAGCTCCTCTCGTCGCCGGAGCCCGACGACGCCTTCCCCTTCACGGTGCTGCGCCGGCCCGGCAAGACGGCGCCTGTTGAAGCCGTGGTCGCCGACAACTCCGAGGACTTGGTGCGGATCCTCTACCTCGACAAGTCGAGGCTCAGCTTCAAGCAAAGGGTCATCGACGAGGAGCTCGCCCACGACTTCTGCCTACGCGACGGGGGGATCTCGCTGCTCGCGGCCCGCGGCGCCCTCGACCTGCGGGTGGGCGAGAGCCTGGTGGTCGACCCGGCGAGCGGGACGGTCCTCGTTCCGCGAAGCGCCCTCCCGCTCCTTGTCTCCATCGAGCTCCTGCTCGTCGAA
The DNA here is from genome assembly GCA_021823365.1 of Actinomycetes bacterium. The sequence goes on from JAKAOD010000017.1 coordinate 13,517, forward strand.
CGGGTGGTGTTGCAGGTCTTCCTTCGGCAGGTCGCCGGGGATGCCGAGCCGGGGTCGCTCTCCCGCCTGCTCGAGCTCAAGACTGCGATGCTCGACGGGCTGGCCGAGTACCGCGGCACGGTCGCCGAATCCAACCGGTTCAGCTCGGAGGTCACCTCCTACGGCGAGCAGGTCCTCGGCCTCGACGTCCTCTACGCGACGCTCACCGAACGGCTCGATGCCCTCACCTTCGACATCACAACCAGGTACCAGCAGAAGACCAACGCCTTGCAGTTCGCCCTCACCGTGGTACTCGGCAGCTTCCAGGCTGCGAGCGTCGCCGCAGTGATCGCCTCCGTCGCCTACCGGCAGGGGCCGCTGCTGGTGCTCGCCTGGGCAGCCGGGACGGCGCTCGCCGCCGCCGCGGCGATCACGGCGTTGTTCCGCCACCACATGCGCTGACAACAGTTGCGCTGACCCACCACCGGGCAGTCTGCCGTCGCACGAACGCCGCCCCTCCACCGATGATCGGGGCCACCGCGGCTGCGGAGCCCTAAAGCTCAGCCGGGCCTTGCCTGAAGGTTGCTCCGACCCAGTGGTGCCGTGCCGAAGGCGAGGTCTGCGAGGGCCCACGTAGCCCACACGGCGCGCACGAGCCGGTCGAGGCGTGCCCGTGGAACAGGACGAGGTCGGCCACGGCCGCGGTCTTCGGTCGTGGGCCGAGGCGACCCTGGGCCGAGCGGGTGTCGATCACTTCGAAACTGGGCAGCCCGAGGATGTCGAGCCATCCCGGCGCGTACCAGCGGTCCCGAGGCCCCTGGCTGCGGGCCGATTGCTCGAGGTTGGTGCGGTGGCGCTGCGCTCGTCGGCGGCCATCGTGTCAGAACTTGAGGACGGTGGCGCCCCTTTGTTCGCAAAGCGGACGTAGGCATCGCGTGCGTACCGCGAGGTGATGCCCGCGCGGACAGCGCCTTCTCGCTTCCCCGCGGCGCGCGCCGCGTTTGGGCACGCCCCGACCGGGACTCCGGCCACGACCAGCTCTCCTTGGCTCGGCGCTCGCGCGCGGCGGGGCCGACTCCGTTGGCACCGTAGGCGACGTCGGGCTCCGGTCTCTCGACCATCTCGGTGACGATCGAGGGTGCATCAAGGGTGGTCGCGATCACGTGGATTGTCACCCACGAGAGCAGCCCGGCCTTCCCTGTCGCAGCATCGGCGAGGATTGTCACCTACGAGAGCAGCCCGGCCTTCCCTGTCGCAGGATCGGCGAGCCGTAACGGGGTAGAGGGCTGCTCGGGGTTCGTAGGCCGTGACACCGGCCACCGGAGCCCGCCGGTTTAGCACCGTTCACGCCATCGCCGCGGCCGGCGCGGCGCTGAGCCGGGACAGCGCCTCGATGCCGGTGGGTGCCTCGGCCAGCATGGGCACCAGCGCCAGGCGCCGCGCGTAGCGGGCGGCGATCTCCGCCAGGCGGTGGGTCTCAGCATCGGCCCGGGCGGCGAGCAGCGCGTCGGTGGTGGAGGTGGCGGCGAGGCTCTGGTTAGCGACCCAAGCGAACGGCTCGATCCCCGCCCGGCGCAGGTCCTCCTGCAGGGCGGCCGCCTCGTGGATCGGGGTGGCCTCGGGCACGGTGACGACGATCACGGAGGTGAACCCGGGAT
>JAKAOD010000426.1 GCA_021823365.1 Actinomycetes bacterium
GCCCTCACCTCCCAGGCGAACGTCGCCGGTTACAAGGCGGCCGTCCTCGCCGCCGACAGCTTCGCCCGCTACTTCCCCCTCCTCATCACCGCGGCTGGCACCTCGAAGCCGGCCAACGTCCTCGTGCTCGGTGCCGGCGTCGCCGGGCTGCAGGCGATGGGCACGGCACGCCGGCTCGGCGCGGTCGTCACCGGCTACGACGTCCGGCCGGCGACGCGTTCAGAGGTCGAGTCGGTCGGCGCGCGGTTCCTCGAGCTGTCGACTGGGCTGTCCGCCGCCGGTGAGGGCGGCTACGCCCGCGCGCTGACCGAGGAGGAGCAGCGCGCCCAGCAGGCGGAGCTGAACGAGCACATCGCCCGCCACGACGTCGTGATCACGACGGCCCAGGTCCCCGGCCGCCGGCCACCGCTGCTCCTCAACGACGAGGCGCTGTCGGGAATGAGGCCCGGATCGGTCGTCGTCGACGTCGCGGCGAGCCCTCTCGGAGGCAACGTCGCCGGCTCCCGGGACGGGGAGACGATCGTCACGCCCGGTGGCGTGACGATCGTCGGCGCCGGGAACCTTCCGGCCGAGGTCCCCGCGGCGGCGTCGGCGGCCTACTCGCGCAACGTCCACGCGCTCCTCGCCCACATGGTCCGCGACGGCGCCCTCGCGATCGACCTCGACGACGAGATCCAGGCCGGCGTGGTGATCACCCACGAGGGGTCGGTCGTCCACCGCGCGACCGCGGAGCTGCTGACGGCGTCGACGGCGTGACGGCGACGCCGTCCTCCGCGGCGACGGCACGCCGCGGCGACGCCTCCCGGGCGTGCCTCGCGAAAGCCGCCGCGCGGTCGTGTTGCAATGCCGTGTACCACGCACCCGGGACGGCTCGACAGCTTGACATCGCATGCGGGAGCGGCACAATGGAGGTTGGCGAGGGACGCAGGTCCCAAGCCCTGGCAACCGAAAGGAGAGTCAGCGTGAGAGCGTGTGGCTCACCCGAGGAGGCGGATCCGCCGGTCTGCTGAGCCCCGGGCTTCGGCCCGGGCGGCGTCATTGACGTGACGTGTGCCAGACGGCGCTACGACGTCTGTCCGGCCGTCAGGAGCGTTGCTCGCGCACGGCCAAGCCTTTGCAGGGACGCGATCCTGGTTCGTAGGCGTTCGCCGGTCACGTCGCCGGCGGCAGGGCGTGCGGAACGTGTTCGTCCGCGCTGCAGTCGTACCGCGTCAGAGTGGGCCAGCTCTTGCTGGCCCACTCTCGCGTCCGGACCCTGTGCCACGAGCGGCCACGGCGCCGCCCGCGGGGTCATCGGCCTCCGGCTGTGGACCAGCCTGTTCACAACCGGGGGACGAGCGGGGGAATTTGCAAATCTTCTGTCGACAACCTCGGGATCTCGCGTCCAGGCATTGACCGGGCGCGAACGATGGCGCATGCTCTTGTCAGCGGGAACGACGTAGGTCGTACGGGCCAGTGCAGTGAGCCCTCGCAAGAGGGAGCGCAGGGCTGGGTCGGGGGCCTGCGAAGTCCCGTCCAGGTGACAGGTACGGTGGCCTAGGAGGCGCTCCTCGGAGCGGGCCAAGGTTGCTGGGCGGCCGTGAGGCTGCGGTGTGACACGGGTGCCGCAAGGCCCCGGGGAGCACGGCCAGTCACCGAGGGTGGTGACCCCGGGAAGCCCGGCGGCTCCGGCCGGCCGGCTACCCGGGGTCCTGCCGCGTCACGGCCGGGATGTAGATCCTGCAGGTAGCGTGTGCCGCCTGTGCATGTCGAGGAGCCGACGCGGCGCTACCTCCGGCTCCTCATGTGGCTGCTCGTGCCCGCCGCCTTCTTCAACGGGTTCGACGCCGAGCTGCGAGCCCTCCTCCTGCCCCAGCTCCAGAAGGCCTTCGGGGTGGGAACGGCCGCGCTCGGCATCGCCAACATCCCGATCGGCGCGGGCCAGTTCGTCGCCTTCTTCTGCGTGCGCCTCGCCGACCGGCTCGGCCGTCGCCCCATCCTGCTCGTGTCGCTCCTCGGCTACGCGCTGTTCACCGGGCTCACGGCGAGCGCGTCGAGCGTCGTCACCTTCGCCCTCTACCAATCGCTCGGGCAGGTCTGCCTCGGGACGGAGTACGCGCTCGCCGTGCTCGTCGTCGCCGAGGAGATGCCCCCCGAGCACCGTGGCCGGGCGATCGGGACGCTCCTCGTTGCGGCGCCGCTCGGCGCCGTCGCCACGGCCGCCCTCCTCGGCGCAGGCCTGCAGCACACCGATCTCGGCTGGCGCGCCTTCTACCTCGTCGGCGTCGTCCCCCTCCTCGCGATCGGGCTCGCGCGCCGGCTCCTCCACGAGACCACGGCGTTCCGCCGCGCCGCCGCCGGGGGGCGGTCGCGCCCTCGGGTCCCGCTCCGGGAGGTCCTTGCGCGGCCCTGGCGCCGCCTCGTCCTCGCGCTCGGCGCCTTGAACTTCCTCGAGAAGGTGCCGGTGACCGCAGGCGCCGGCTGGTGGGTCTACTACGCCGAGAAAGAGCGGCACCTGTCGACCGGACTCGTCGCGATCGACCTCGGCACCGCCTACGCCCTCGGGACGCTCGGCTACTACGCGTGCGGCCGGGCGATCGATCGCTTCGGTCGGCGCCCGGTGACCGCGACGTACCTCGGCCTCGGGGCGGTCTTCGGGATCGCGCTGTTCCAGTCGGCGGGGGAGGCGGCCAACTTCGTGCTCCTCGTCCTGGCTGTCTTCTTCGGCCTCGGCGTCGGCCCGGCCCTCTCTGCGCTCTCCGCGGAGTGCTTCCCGACTCACGTCCGGGCACAGGCGGGCGCCGTCGTCGGCAACGGTTTCGCCAACGCCGGCGAGCTCCTCGGGCCGGCACTCGTCGGCGTGCTCGGCGCCCGCCACGGCCTCATCGGCAGCATCGGCGACACCGTGACCATCCTCGCCCTGCTCATGCCTATGGCGATCGTCGTGGTCTGGCGCTTCGTCCCCGAGACCCGCGGGAGCCACCTCTATCCGGAGAGCCCGTCACCCGACCGCGCCCCCGCGAGCGCGCCGGGCGCCGGGGAAGGCGGCGCAGGAGACGGCGGCGGCGGGGCCGCCGGCTCCTGAACGGGCCGCCCCCGCCCCGTCACGCCTCGGCCGGCGCCGGCCTGAGCCCTCCGACGTGATCGGCAAGGGTGCTCCAGGCCTTCCGGTGCGCGTCGGTGCCCGGGGCTTCGAGCACGACGGCGTGCAGGGTCCGGTGC